>NZ_JAJCXD010000040.1:0-21936 GCF_021056305.1 Actinokineospora sp. PR83 | reverse complement strand
GCGGGCTTCGTCGACGGACTTGCCGCGCTCGACGGGGTCGACCTGTCCGGGGTGCGCCTGGTGGCCGCGGCGGACGTGGAGAACCCCCTGCTCGGCCCGCACGGCGCGGCGGCGGTGTTCGGCCCGCAGAAGGGCGCCGACCCGGCCGCGGTGGCCCGCCTGGAGGCCCGTCTGGCCGCGTGGGCCGACGAGTTGTCCGCCCGCACCGGCCGCGACCCGCGCGAGAGCCCGGGTGCCGGGGCGGCAGGCGGCCTGGGCTTCGCGCTGCTGGCGCTGGGCGCCGAGGTGGTCTCCGGGGCGGGCCTGGTCGCCGAGGCCACCGGCCTGGCCGCCGCCGTGGCCCGCGCCGGGCTCGCGGTCACCGGCGAGGGCAGCTTCGACTGGCAGTCGCTGCGCGGCAAGCTGGTCACCGCGGTGGCCGGGGCCGCGGCCGAGCGCGGTGTGGCGTGCCTGGTCCTGGCCGGTCAGGTGTCGGTCGGGCGCAGGCAGGCCGCGTCGGTGGGGGTGGCCGAGGCGCACGCCGTGGCCGAGCACGCCGGGTCGGTGGCGGCGGCCCTGGCCGATCCGGCGGGCACCCTCGCCGACCTGGCCGAGCACGTGGCCCGGCAGTGGCGGTGACCGTCGGTGGGCGAGCCGAGGCGCAGCGGTGGGGGCGGGCCGGGGCGTGACGCAGTGCGCGTCCGCTCCGCGCCCGGCTGTGTCACCATGGGGCGGGAACAAAATCCGTGCCTGCGTCTGTTGTCCCGATCGAGGACCCCACTGGGTCCACCACCGGCGTAGGACCAGCCAAGGGAGAACCATGACGACCGCCCAGGAGAACGGCACCGAAGCGGCGACCCACGGTGTCAAGCTGTCCGCCGAGGCCGCCACCAAGGCCAAGGCGCTGCTCGACCAGGAGGGCCGCGACGACATGCACCTGCGCATCGCCGTGCAGCCCGGCGGCTGCGCTGGCCTGCGCTACCAGCTCTTCTTCGACGAGCGCACCCTCGACGGCGACCTGTTCCGCGACTACGACGGCCTCAAGGTCGCCGTGGACCGGATGAGCGCCCCGTACGTCGAGGGCGCCGTGATCGACTTCGTCGACACCATCGAGAAGCAGGGCTTCACCATCGACAACCCGAACGCGGGCGGAAGCTGCGCCTGCGGTGACTCGTTCCACTGAGTCCGGGAGCACCGGCACGCCGAGAGGGCCACGATCGTCGGATCGTGGCCCTCTCGGCGTTCGGTCCGCGGTTACACGTACTCGTCGAGGTCGGTGACCTGGGCCGCGTTGGCCTCGGAGACCCGCCACGGTGCCGCCGCCCTGGCGGCCGGGATGCCCGCGGAGACGAGCTCCGAGTCGACGGTGAGGCCGGTCGGCAGGTCCGCGCAGTCCGCGATCAGCTCGGCCATGGTGTCCGCTTCTGGAGTGCTCATACCCTGCACGGTAAACGTAATCAACGTCACTTCCCAGGGGTACCGACCAGTAGTGTTGGGCCGAATGGTCGACGGCTACCCCGACCGGTGGTTGCCCGCACGAGCGCGGCCTGATCGAATCTCGATCGCCGGTTGATCGAATCAGACCCCACCGCCCCGTCGACCCCTCGGGCGTCGACCACCCACACAGGGAGAGGCCTCGTGCCCGTCGCAGTCTCCGGAAGTATCGCCACCGACAACCTGATGCACTTCCCGGGGAAGTTCTCCGAGCAGCTCGTCGCCGAGCAGCTCCACAAGGTGTCGCTGAGCTTCCTCGTCGACGACCTGGTGGTCCGCCGCGGCGGTATCGGTGCCAACATCGCCTTCGGCCTGGGCGTCCTGGGCTGCTCGCCGATCCTGGTCGGCGCGGTCGGGGCGGACTTCGCCGACTACCGCTCCTGGCTGGAGCGGCACGGGGTCGACTGCGCGGGCGTGCACGTGTCCGAGGTCGCCCACACCGCCCGCTTCGTCTGCACCACCGACGACGAGATGAACCAGATCGCCTCGTTCTACGCGGGCGCCATGTCGGAGTCCCGGCAGATCGAGCTGCACCCGATCGAGGTCAAGGCGGGCAAGCTCGACCTGGTCCTGATCGGCCCCGACGACCCGGAGGGCATGCTCCGCCACGCCCAGGAGTGCCGCCAGCGCGGTTACCCCTTCGCCGTCGACCCCTCCCAGCAGATGGCCCGCATGGACGGCGCGCAGATCCGCGACTTCGTCACCGGCGCGGACTACCTGTTCACCAACGACTACGAGTGGGAGCTGCTGCGGCAGAAGACCGGCTGGTCCGACCAGGAGGTCATGGAGAAGGTCGGCCTGCGCGTCACCACCCTCGGCGCCAAGGGCGTGGAGATCGTCCGCAAGGACGGCACCAGCCTCACCGTCAGCGCCGTCCCGGAGACCGCCAAGGTCGACCCCACCGGCGTCGGCGACGGCTTCCGGGCGGGCTTCGTCGCGGCCATCACCCAGGGCCTCGGCCTGGAGCGCGCCGCGCAGCTCGGCTCGCTCATCGCCACCCTGGTGCTGGAGACCGTCGGCACCCAGGAGTGGACCTTCGGCAAGGAGGCGGCCCTCGCCCGCCTCAGCGACGCCTTCGGCCCCGAGGCCGCCGCGGAGATCGCCCCGATCCTCCCCTGACCACGACCGCGAGCCCCGGCCGGGAGTCACCCGGCCGGGGCTCGCGGCTGTCCGGAGTGGATTCCCCCGCGGTGGTCCCCCGGAAAACCGACAGCCGCCCCGGGAGAGGGGCGGCTGTCAGCGCGAGAGGGCGGTCAGAGCTTGACCGGGTAGCGCGGCTCGGGCACCACCGGGGCGATCCGGCGCTCGATGAAGATCCCGTGCCACAGCATGAACACCAGCAGCGCCCAGATCCGCCGCGAGTGGTCCAGCGTCCCGGCCCGGTGCTCCTCCAGCAGCCGCAGCACCGCGTTCTTGTCGATCAGCGCGTCCGTCTGCGACTGCAGCACGATGTCGCGGGCCCAGTCGTACATCTCCGACCGCAGCCAGATCCGGATCGGCACCGGGAACCCCAGCTTGCGCCGGTTGAGCACGTGCTCCGGGACGATCCGGCGCATCGCCTGCCGCAGCGCGTACTTCGTGGTCTCCTTGGTGATCTTCTGCTCCAGCGGCACGGTCGCCGCCACCTTGAACACCTCGGGGTCCAGGAACGGCACCCGCAGCTCCAGCGAGTTCGCCATGGTCACCTTGTCCGCCTTGACCAGGATGTCGCCGCGCAGCCAGGTGTAGAGGTCCACGTGCTGCATCCGGGTCACCGGGTCCAGCGCCGCCGACTCCCGGTACGCCGCGGCGGTCACGTCCCGGTGCCCCACCCGCGGGTCGTAGGTCCGCAGCACCTGCTGCAACTGGTCGTCCCGGAAGATCCGGGCGTTGCCGTAGTAGCGGTCCTCCAGCGACAGAGCCCCGCGCCGCAGCAGGTCCTTGCCGCGGGTGCCCTCCGGGATCTTCGTCGACACCTTGCCCATGATCTTGCGCAGCGCCCCCGGCACCCGCTCGAACGGCGCCAGCGACAGCGGCTCCCGGTAGATCGTGTACCCGCCGAACAGCTCGTCCGCGCCCTCGCCGGACAGCACCACCTTCACGTGCTTGCGGGCCTCGCGGGCGATGAACCACAGCGGCACCAGCGCCGGGTCGGCCACCGGGTCGTCCAGGTACCACACGATCAGCGGCAGCGCGGACATCATGTCGTCCGCCGACACCGTGCGGACCACGTGCTTGACCCCGATCGCGGCGGCCGACTCGGCGGCCACGTCGATCTCGGAGTACCCCTGCCGCTCGAAGCCGGTGGTGAAGGTCACCAGGTCCGGGTTGTGCCTGCGGGCCAGCGCGGCGATCGCGGTCGAGTCGATGCCACCGGACAGGAACGACCCCACGGTCACGTCCGCGCGCATGTGCACCCGCACCGAATCGCTCATCACGTCCGCGATGCGGTCGTAGAGCGCCTCCGCCTCCGCCTGGCCGTGCACCGGGGTCGGGGTGAACCGCGGCGTCCAGTACCGCCGGATCACCGGCTCCTCACCGGGGACCAGGGTGAACGAGTGCCCGGACTCCACCCGGTGCACCTGGGTGTGCATCGTCGCGGGCTCGGGCACGTACTGCAGCGTCAGGTAGTGCTGCAACGCCCGGCGGTCCAGCTCCTGCCGCACGCCGATGACCGGCGCCAGCTCCAGGATCGACTTCTTCTCGCTGGAGAACGCCACCCCGCCGGGGCCCACCGCGTAGAACAGCGGCTTGATGCCGAACGGGTCGCGCGCGCCGAAGAGGACCTGGCGCTGGGAGTCCCAGATCAGGAACGCGAACATGCCGCGCAGCCGGGGGACCGCGGCGTCGCCGAGGTAGTGGTACGCGGCGACGATCGTCTCCGAGTCGCCGTCGGTGCTGAACCGCGCACCGTGCCGCTCCGCCAGCTCCGCGCGCAGCTCCAGGTAGTTGTAGATCTCGCCGTTGAACAGCAGGGTGTAGCGGCCCGGAGCCTCCGGCGGACCCCACACCAGCGGCTGGTGCGAGTGCTCCAGGTCGATCATCGCCAGGCGGTTGAAGCCGAAGACGGCCTCACCGCCGGTCCAGGTCCCGCTCTCGTCCGGACCGCGGTGCCGCTGGCAGCGCATCGCGGCACCGACGGCCCCGCGGGCCGCGGCGGCGTCCATCTCCGAAGGGCAGACCAGGCCAAGCAGACCGCACACGCTTCTCGCGCACCTCTCGTGTCGAGCCGGGGGAAGCCGCCCGGTGGGGAGCCGGGCGGTCAGGCCGCGTCGCCGGGACAGCTTCGTCGCGGCGGCGGCTCCTCAGCGGAGACGCCAGTATGCCGGGCGGGGTTGCGCGCGGGTGACAAGGTCGTGCTCGCCCCGAAGTGTGACCGACGTCCGCTCACCCCTCGCAGGGTGTGGCCCGGGTCGCTGGGCTAGGCTCCGCATGGCTCCAGACGAGCGTGGATCGCCGCTGCCCCAGCGGTGCGCGCGCTCGTCGCGGGGGTCACGGGAAGATCGCCTCGAGGAGGAGTCGCGCAGTGGGCACACCTGCCTCCGGTGCCGCAGGGCACGGGAACCGCACGCCGCTCGGCCGGCCGGCCAAGCTCGCCGGTCTCATGCTGCTGGTCGTGCTCGGCGCCTCCGGGTGCTCCACCGAGCAGGTCCTGCGCTTCGGCTGGCCCGAGGGCGTCACGCCGCAGGCCGACCGGATGCGCGAGTTCTGGACCTGGTCGGTGGTCGCGGCACTGGTCATCGGCCTCATCACCTGGGCGCTGATCATGTGGCCGGTGGTCGCGCACCGCAAGCGCGGCGACAAGCTGCCCAAGCAGTTCCAGTACAACCACTTCCTGGAGCTGATCTACACCGGCATCCCGGTCGTCATCGTGGTCGTGCTGTTCTACTTCACCGCCACCACGCAGAACTACGTGCAGGCGGAGAAGGAGCCCGACGTCACCGTCGACGTGCTCGCCTTCCAGTGGAACTGGGAGTTCGGCTACAACTCCTACAAGACCGGGTCCGGTCAGTTGGTGCAGCCGAGCGAGGACGACAAGGTGCGCACCGTCGGCAGCAGCGCCGAGATCCCGCTGCTGGTGCTCCCCACCGACCGCACCATCCAGTACAACCTGCGCTCCCGCGACGTCATCCACTCGTTCTTCGTCCCGGAGTTCCTGTTCAAGCGGGACGTCTTCCCCATGCCGGAGAAGAACGAGCAGGACTACACCTTCCAGAACTCGATCGACCAGACCGGTTCCTTCGTGGGCCGCTGCGCCGAGCTGTGCGGCACCTACCACGCGGTGATGAACTTCGAGGTCCGGGCGATCACCCCCGAGCTGTTCGACCAGTACATGGAGCTGCGCGGGCAGACCAACCCGAAGACGAACAAGAACTACACCGCGGGTGAGGCGCTGGCGCAGATGAACTGCGGCGAGCTGTGCACCCCGACCGCGGTGACCACCAAGCCGTTCAACACCGACCGCACCGTGCGCACCGCGTCCAACTAGGACCGGGCCCCGATGGACACGACGGCGGTACGACAGGTGAATGCGAGGACACCATGAAGGTCGAAGCCAGGCTCTTCGACGTCACGACCGGCTTCTTCTTTCTCTCCGCGATCGTCTACGGCCTGTGGGCGGGCGAGGCGGTGGGAACGGTGGCCCTCATCCTGACCGGCGGGCTGTCGCTGATCGTGGGTTCCTACTTCCACTTCATCGCCAGGCGGCTGGAGCAGCGCCCGGAGGACAACCCGGACGCCGAGGTCAGCGACGGCGCCGGTGAGCTGGGCTTCTTCTCCCCGGGCAGCTACTGGCCGGTGGCGGTGGCCGCCTCCGCCGCGCTCGCGGGCTTCGCCATGGCGTTCTGGCAGGTGTGGCTCCTGGTGATCGCCGTCGTCCTGGTGCTCTTCACCGTCGGTGGCCTGGTGTTCGAGTACCACACCCGGCCCGACGCCGAGTAACCACAGCAGACACGACAAGAGGGCTCCACCCGACTCGATCGGGTGGAGCCCTCTTGTCGTGTCCGGCTCAGGAGTCCTTGGCGGCCAGCCTGCGCGACGTCGCCGTCCAGCGGTCCAGCAGCGCCGACCCCGCGCCGGAGTCCAGCGCGTGCGCGGCCTGCCCCAGGCCCGCCTCCAGGTCCGCGTGCAGGTCCCCGGTGAAGCCGCGGAACGCCGCGATCGCCCCGGCCGCGTTCAGCACCACCGCGTCGCGCACCGGGCCCGGCTTGCCCGCCACCAGGTCCCGCACCACCGCGGCGTTGAACGCGGCGTCACCACCGCGCAGGTCGGCCGGGGTGGCGGGGGAGACGCCCAACCGCGCCGGGTCGATCCGCTCCTCGCGCACGACCCCGCCGGAGACCACCCAGGCCCGCGTCGTGGTCGTCGTGGTGATCTCGTCCAGGTTGTCCTCGCCGCGCACCACGAGCACGCTCGCGCCGCGCCCGGCGAACACCTCCGCCACCAGCGGCGCCATCCGCAGGTTCGCGCAGCCCACCAGGCCCGCGGTCGGCTTCGCCGGGTTCGTCAGCGGGCCCAGCACGTTGAACACCGTGGGGATGCCCAGCTCGCGGCGCGGCGGGCCGGTCACCCGGAACGCCGGGTGGAACACCGCGGCGAAGCAGAAGCCGATGCCCACCTCGCGCACGCAGGTGGCCACCGCGTCCGGCGGCAGCTCGATCGCCACCCCCAGCTCCTCCAGCACGTCGGCCGTGCCGCACTGCGAGGACGCGGCCCGGTTGCCGTGCTTGACCACCGGCACCCCGGCGGCGGCGGCGGTGATCGCGGCCATGGTGGAGATGTTCACGGTGTGCGCCTGGTCGCCGCCGGTGCCGACGACGTCCACCGCGTGCCCGTCGACGTGCACCAGCCGGGCGTGCGCCAGCATGCCCGCGGCCATGCCCGCGATCTCCTGCGGCGTCTCGCCCTTGGCCCGCAGCGCGACGGCGAACCCGGCGATCTGCGCCGGGGTGGCGCTGCCGGACATGATCTGGCCCATCGCCCACGTGGTGTCCGCCTCGGTGAGGTCGGCGCGCTCGATCAGGCGGTTGAGCAGGCCCGGCCACGAGGGCGCCTGGCCGGTGGGGACCGGTGTGACCATCGCCGACCGTCCCGCTCAGCCGCGGACGACGGGCAGGCGCTGCGAGCGCAGCACGTCGGCCACGGTCTCGGCGGCGGTCAGCGGGTCGAGCGGGTGCACCAGCACCGCCTCGGCGCGCGACCAGGTCGCCAGCCAGCGGTCGTCCTTGCGGCGCACCGCGATCACGATCGGCGGGCAGTCGGTGATCTCGTCCTTGAGCTGCCTGCACAGGCCGATGCCGCCCGTGGGCTGCGCCTCGCCGTCGAGGATCGCCAGGTCGATGCCGCCGCCGTCCATCTCCATCAGCACGTCGGACACGGTGCCCACCTCGACGAAGGACACCCGGCCCACGTCCGCTGCCGGGCGCCTGCCCACGGCTGTGACGATGCTCTCCCGCACCTCGGGCCGGTGGCTGAACACCAGGATCTTCAGGGGCTGAGTGCTCATGCTCGACGTCCTCAGGCTCAGGTCGGGTCGGACCCCGCGATGTTATCGGTCTCACCCCGCCGGGGCTGCAACACGTCCCAGCCCGGGGCGTCCCCGCCCAGCCGCTGCGCCAGGCTCGCCATCCGCGACCGCTCCCGCGCGCACTCCAGCGCCGTCACCACCTGCGCCCGCACGGCGTGGAACCGGGGCGACCCGCCCGACCCGGGGACCGGGCCCCGCAGCTCGTACCCGTCTTGACCGATCAACTCCGCCGCCTCGCCCGCCCGGTCCGGCGGCAGCTCCAGGTGGTGGCGCAGCACCGCCCGCTCGCCCTCGCGCCAGTCCGCGGCGGCCAGCACCGACGAGGCGGCCTCCGCCGGGTCGAAGCTCCCGGCGACCACCACCAGGGCCGGGTCGTCGACCGACAGCGGCGGCGGCTCCGCGCGCCCGAACAGGCCGCGGACGCGGTCCAGAAAAGACATCTCGGCTCCCGAATTGCGCATCCGCGCTCATATCGCGGCGATGACGGCGGTGTGACGCGGTCTACTCGCGCCCCGCCCGGGCGTGGCGTGTCGTCGCAGGACATAATGCGACGCGTGACTGCAGCAGCGCCCTCCATTGGCCAGCGTGTGCACTCGCTGAACCGGCCGAACATGGTCAGCGTCGGCACCATCGTGTGGCTGTCCAGCGAGCTGATGTTCTTCGCCGGACTCTTCGCCATGTTCTTCACCGTCAAGGCGCAGAACGGCGACCAAGCGTGGCCGCCGCCGCTGGCGGGTGGGGAGGAGTTCCACCTGAACGTCCCCTACGCGCTGCCGTTCACCATCATCCTGGTGCTCTCGTCGTTCACCTGCCAGCTCGGCGTGTTCGCCGCCGAGCGCGGTGACGTGTTCGGCCTGCGCCGGTGGTACGTGGCCACCCTGGTCATGGGCGCGATCTTCGTCGGCGGCCAGGCCTACGAGTACTACAACCTCGTCCACGAGGGCCTGACGATCCCGTCCGGACCGTTCGGCACGGTGTTCTTCCTGACCACCGGCTTCCACGGCCTGCACGTCATCGGCGGCCTCATCGCCTTCGTCTACCTGCTCATCCGGACCAGGCTGAGCAAGTTCACCCCGGCCCAGGCCACCTCGGCGATCGTGGTCTCGTACTACTGGCACTTCGTCGACGTCGTGTGGATCGGCCTGTTCGCCGTCATCTACCTCGTGCCATGACGGACCCCGCTCACCACCACAGCTCCGCCGAGCCCGCACTGACAGCAAGGGTTGCCGTTCAATGACCAAGAAACCACGCAGTCGTGGCAAGTTCCGCAGGCGCCTGGCCGGGCTCTTGGCCCTCGGCTTCGCCCTGCTGTCGGTCGGCCTCGCCTACTCCGCGCTGGCCCCGTCGCCGCCGGTGGCCCAGGCCCAGGACGACGCCGCCCTGGTGCGCAAGGGCGAGCAGATCTACAACACCACCTGCATCTCCTGCCACGGCGCCAACCTCGAGGGCGTGCAGGACCGCGGGCCCAGCCTGGTCGGCATCGGGCAGGCCTCGGTGTACTTCCAGACGGCGACCGGGCGGATGCCCGCGGTCCGCCAGGAGGCCCAGGTCCCGCGCAAGCCCGCGAAGCTGACGCCCGAGGAGATCGACGCGATCGGCGCGTTCGTCCAGTCGCACGGCGGCGGCACCCAGCTGCCCAACGTGCCCGGCGAGCAGCTCATCGGCGAGAACCCGGCGCGCGGCGGCGAGCTGTTCCGGCTCAACTGCGCCTCCTGCCACAACTTCACCGGTCGCGGCGGCGCGCTGTCCTCGGGCAAGTACGCGCCCTCGCTGGACGGGGTCACCGAGACCGAGATCTACGCGGCCATGCTGACCGGTCCGCAGAACATGCCCAAGTTCTCCGACCGGCAGCTCACGCCGGAGGAGAAGAAGGACATCATCGCCTACGTCAAGTCGGTGACCGACGGGAACAACAACCCCGGCGGTAGTGCGCTCGGCGGGCTCGGCCCGCAGTCCGAGGGCCTGATCGCATTCATCGTGGGGATCGCCGCGCTGGTCGGCGTGACCCTCTGGATTGGGGCTAAGTCATGAGTTCGACCGACCCGGAGCAGAAGCTGCCGAGCGAAGCGGAGCTGGCGGAGCTGTCGCGGGAAGACCTCGTCAAGCTCGGCGGGAAGCTCGACGACGTCGAGCTCGTCGAGTACCCGGACCCCTGGCCGGTCAAGGGCACCCGCGCCGAGAAGCGCGCCGAGCGCCTGGTCGCCGCCTGGTTCCTGATCGCCGCCCTGGCGGGCCTGGCGTTCGTGGTCGTCTTCGTCGCCTGGCCCTCGGCCTACGTGGCGCCCGACCAGGAGGGGTACTTCGCGTACTCGCTCTACACCCCGCTGCTGGGCGCGACCCTGGGCCTGTCGGTCGCCGCCGTCGGCGTGGGCGCGCTGCTCTACACCAAGAAGTTCATCCCGCACGAGGTCGCGATCCAGCAGCGCCACGAGGGCGGCTCGACGGAGGTTGACAAGGCCACCTTCGCCGCCCACCTGGCCGACGCCGGTGTCCGCTCCACCATCGGCCGCCGCTCGCTGATCAAGCGCACCGCGGGCCTCGGCGCGGGCGCCATGGGCCTGGGCGTGGGCGTGTTCGCTCTCGGCGGCCTGGTCCGCGACCCGTGGGCGCAGACCGACACCGCGAACTCCCTGTGGCACACCGGCTGGAAGTCCGACAACGGCGAGCGCGTCTTCCTGCGCCGCGCCACCGGCAACCCCGAGGTCATCGACCTGGTCAAGCCGGGCGACCTGGACGCGGGCGCCATGGAAACGGTGTTCCCGTTCCGCGAGTCCGAGCGCGGCGACCACGAGGCCCTGTCCAAGGCGCTCAAGCGCTCGGACAACCCGGTCATGCTGATCCGCCTGCGCCCGCAGGACGCGGCCCGCGTGGTCAAGGCCGAGGGCCAGGAGGACTTCAACTACGGCGACTACTACGCGTACACGAAGATCTGCAGCCACCTCGGCTGCCCGACCTCCCTGTACGAGCAGCGCACGAACAGGATTCTGTGCCCGTGCCACCAGTCGCAGTTCGATGCGCTCAACCACGCGAAACCCATCTTCGGTCCGGCCACGCGCAAGCTGGCCCAGCTCCCCATCGCAGTCGATGAGGAGACGGGTTACCTTTATGCACTGAGGGACTTCATCGAGCCCGTGGGACCTGCCTTTTGGGAGAGGAAGTCATGAGCGCCATCACATCTCCCACCAAGCCCAACAACGCCGCGCTGCGCGCAGCGGGCGGTGCGGCGAAGTGGGCGGACGACCGCTACCACCCCGCGGCCGGTCTGCGAAAGCAGCTGAACAAGGTCTTCCCGACGCACTGGTCCTTCCTGCTCGGTGAGATCGCCCTCTACAGCTTCATCGTGCTGCTGCTGACGGGCACCTACCTGGCGCTGTTCTTTGACCCCTCCATGCAGGAGGTCGTCTACCAGGGGTCCTTCGTCAACCTGCGTGGCCTGGAGATGTCGCGGGCCTACGAGTCCGCGCTGAACATCTCCTTCGACGTGCGCGGCGGCCTCTTCGCCAGGCAGATGCACCACTGGGCGGCCCTGCTGTTCATGGCGGCGATGGTCACCCACATGTTCCGAGTGTTCTTCACCGGCGCGTTCCGCCGCCCGCGCGAGGTCAACTGGGTCATCGGCGTCAACCTGTTCCTGCTCGGCGCCCTCGAGGGCTTCGCGGGTTACTCGCTGCCGGACGACCTGCTCTCCGGCGCGGGCCTGCGGATCATGTCGGGCCTGATCCTGTCGATCCCGGTCCTGGGCACCTGGGTGCACTGGCTGCTGTTCGGCAGCGAGTTCCCCGGCGAGGACATCGTGCCGCGGCTCTACTCCGCGCACATCCTGCTCATCCCGGCCATCCTGCTGGCGCTGATCGGCCTGCACCTGGCGCTGGTCTGGTACCAGAAGCACACCCAGTTCCCGGGTGTGCGCCGCAAGGAGACCAACGTCGTCGGCGTCCGCATCATGCCGGTCTTCGCGGTCAAGGGCGGCGCCTTCATGGCGGTCGTCGTCGGCGTCACCGCCGCGATGGGCGGCCTGTTCCAGATCAACCCCATCTGGAACTTCGGCCCCTTCAACGCCGCCCACATCTCGGCGGGCACGGTCCCCGACTGGTACATGGGCTGGACCGACGGCCTCATCCGCCTGTGGCCGTCGTGGGAGGTCCACCTCGGCAACTACACGATCGCCGCGGCGTTCTTCCCGTTCATCCTGGGCCTGCCACTGCTGGGCGGCATCGCCATGGCGTACCCGTGGATCGAGCGCAAGTTCACCAAGGACTACGCCCACCACAACCTGCTCCAGCGCCCGCGCGACGTCCCCGTCCGCACCAGCCTGGGCATGATGGCGATCACCTACTTCATGGTGTCGCTGCTGTCGGCGGCCAACGACGTCCTGGCGGACAAGTTCAACATCTCGCTGAACGCCACCACCTGGATGGGCCGCATCGGCCTGCTGATCCTGCCGCCGATCGCCTACTACATCACCTACCGGATCTGCCTGGGCCTGCAGCGCTCGGACCGCGAGGTGCTGGAACACGGCGTCGAGACCGGCATCATCAAGCGCCTCCCGCACGGCGAGTTCATCGAGGTCCACCAGCCCCTGGGCCCGGTGGACGACCACGGCCACCCCATCCCGCTGGAGTACCAGGGTGCGGCGGTGCCGAAGAAGATGAACAAGCTCGGCTCGGCCGGTGCCCCGGTCCAGGGCTCCTGGCTCACCCCGGACCCCCCGGAGGAGACCATCGCCCTGGCCCGCGCCCGCGCGGCCCAGCACGGCGGTCACGACAGCCACGCCCAGATCGAACCGGGCCGCAACGAGACCGGCCAGCACACGGCCACGGACGACCCGTCGGCCAAGCTGTAGTTCGCACACACGCACCACCCGCCAGGGGCGGCACCCATTCCGGGTGCCGCCCCTGGCGCGTCCCGCCCCTGACCGTGTTCCCGCCCTTGGTGACTTCCCGCCCTCGACCGCGTTCTCCCCCTGGCGCGTTCCTGCCCCCGGCGCGTTCCGGCCCGTTGCGCCGAACAGAGCAACGGCCCGCCCACGGTGTTGCGGTAGCCTGCCGCGGTGATCGGGGCCCACTTCCGCGGAAAAGCCGGTGCACTGGCCATCTGCCTGACCCTCACCGTCACGGCGTGCGCCACCCCCGAAGCCGCCCCACCCCCTGCCGCCCCGACGACGCCCTCCACCCCCCTCCCGTCGGGAGCCCCCGTGCCACCCACCCCCCAGAACCCGCCTGCTCCGCAGGCGGCGCCCCCCACGACGACCACCCCCTGCCCTCCCACCGGCTTCGACTGCGACCTCCAGAACCGCATCGCGGCCGTGAAGACCTACGTGTCCCACCGCCCCGGAACCGTCGGCATAGTCCTCCGAGACCGCCACACTGGAGCCGTCTGGCACAACGAACACGCCGAAGACCCCACCTGGACCGCCAGCACCATCAAACTGGCCATGGCCGTCGACCTCCTCCGGAGGAACCGGGAGGGCACCATCACCCTCACCCCCACAGACCACACCAAGATCACCGCCATGCTCCACAACTCCGACGACGACGCCGCGACAACCCTGTGGACCAAGTACGGCGGCCCCGATCACACCCTGTGGAACAAGGCCTTCCCCGCGTACGGCATGACGTCCCTGACCCCGCAGAGGGGCTACAGCCAGACCTACCCCTACTGGGGCTTCCAGAAGTGCACCACGGCAGACCTCGACCGCCTCATGACCCACGTCCTGGACAAAACCCCCGCCGAGGACAAGGCGTACATCGTCAACAACATGCGCACAGTGGCAGCGAACCAGCAGTGGGGCGTCTGGGGCGCGGGCAAAGCAGCCACCCCCGGCAACAAAGACGGCTGGTCAGAAGAAGACGGCGGCTGGGTCATGAACACGGTCGGCTTCGCAGGCCCCGCCGAGCGCTACACCCTGGCCATCATGAACAACCTCACCAACCAGGGCGCCTACGACGAGGGCCGGGCAACGGACACCGAAATAGCCCGCCTCCTCTTCGAAGGCCGCTTCTGACCCCACTCCTGTTCGACGCACCCGGCGACTTCGTCTTCCTGACCCTCATGCAGGGCACCACCACCTGGGTGGGCGAAACCGCGCACACCCGCCCCCTCCCGGAATTGCCCGCGAGCTCAGCCTGGGCAAAGACCGTGGTCGCATCGAAGCTGTCCACCCGACCGGATGTCCCCCCCGAGATCCAGTTGCGCGGCCGGACGAGCAAGCGGGCTCGAGGGTACGAGGCAGGCACCGTGGCCGCCCTGCGCTACGCCAAGGCCACCCTCCCGAGTGACGTGAACCTGGTCGAGGACCTGAAGTTCATGATCCAGTCCTCAGCCACCCCCCGAACGCCAAGCCATCGAAGCCCACGCCGTCGCCCTGGCCACCGACCACCTCACCAGCCAGGGCTCCACCGTCACCGACGTAGGCGCCACGGAGTCCTACGACCTCGACGCCCGCCGAGCCGACGAACGACTCCACGTCGAGGTCAAAGGCACGACGTCAACGGGCGAGGAGGTCATCCTGACCAAGAACGAAGTGGACCTCAACGCCCACCAGTACCCCCACACCATGCTCATCGTCGCCGCGCCCATCACCCTCGACCGCAGCACAACCCCACCGACCGCCACGGGCGGCACCCTCCACGTGCGCCACCCCTGGCTCGCCACCCCGGCGAACCTCACGCCCATCTCGTACCGCTACCGGGCCGAGTGATCAGCTCTCGTCGACACCGATGTCGAAGGCCACGTCCGTGTCCTGCTTCGAGTACGACCGGAACGCGATGTGCGTGTCCGTGTCCAGCACCCCGGGAACCTTGCTGATCGCCCCCGGGATCAACCGGGCCAGCTCCTCGTGCTCGGCCACCCGCACCACCGCCACCAGGTCCACGTCCCCAGCGCACGAGTACACCTCGGCGACCCCGGGGATGTCCGCGATCGCCTGCGCGGCCTCCGGAATCCGATCCGTAGCAGCCCGCACCAACACGATCGCGGTAATCATCCCGCCCCCTACCCTCAGTCGACTACGCACACCCTAGAGCAGCCCAGCGCTACGCTCACCCCACCCGAGGAGGAGGAGGCACCCCATGCAAACCCCAGACGAGTGGCTCGCCGACTTCGAGTCCAAGGTGGCGGACCTCCAGCAGAAGGCAACCGAGTTCAAGAAGAACATCGAGTCCGCCGGAGCCGTCGAACGCTCCGCGGACGGCTCGGTGACGGTCACGGTGGCCCCCAGCGGAGCCCTCCTGGACCTCCACCTGACGGACAAGGCCATGACCAAGTCGGCAGAGGCCCTCACCGCCGAGATCCTCGCCACCACCCGCACCGCCCGCCAACAAGCCGCCCAAGAGGTAGCCACCGCCTTCACCCCCCTCGGCGGCGACAGCGACATCGTCCAACGCATCCCCACCCCGGACCCCTCCGCTCCCGCACCCCGCACCCCTGCCTCCCACCCGGCAGAGGACGAAGACTTCACGCCCACCCGCATCTACAAGGACGAAGACCAGCGGTGGTGAACCCCCGTGAGCGGCGGGGAAGCGGTCCGCTATGCTCTCACCCGCACCGCGAGGACAACCCCTCGCAAGTCCGGGTGGCGGAATGGCAGACGCGCTAGCTTGAGGTGCTAGTGCCCTTAACGGGCGTGGGGGTTCAAGTCCCCCCTCGGACACCATCGTTAACCACACGCGGAGAGGCCGTCACTTCGACCGCCTTTTTTGCGTGGTCATACCGCAGGTCAAGCCGCAGATCCGCGTACAGCTTCGCCAGCCGCTCCGGCCGTGCCGTGCTGATCGACCCGGCGGTCTCGGCGAGCGCGTCGATCATGGCGTAGACCTCGGCGGGGTCGAAGGCACTCGCCGATCGTGTGATGGCCGCGACTTCGGCCCTTGCTGCCTCGCGCTGGGCTTGCGCGGTGTTGATCGCCTCGACCAACCCGGTGGGGTCGACTCCGGCGCCGATCGCCGCTTGGTACCTGCGGACCTTGTCTTCGGCGTCGGCCAGTCGAGCGCGGGCGGCGGCGCGGCCGTCGTCGGTGGTGCCCTGGGAGCCGATCAACGTCCGGACGGTCTCGTCTCGGTTGTCGGGGTGGAAAATGGTGCTGATCCACTGGTTGATCGCGGGGACCACCTTGTCCTCCCGCAGATTCACCGTTTTGGGGTGGTCGGCAAGCACTGGTGATCCGGGGGCGATGGTGCGGGCGATGCAGCGGTAGTAGTTGCCGTTGCGGATGGTCTCGCCTTGCATTTTCCGGTCGCAGACGGCGCACCGGACGTGGCCGCGGAACAGGTAGGTGCGTTTGGTGGTGGTGCGGGCGCGTTCGAGTTTGGCGATGCCGGTCATGCCGCCGGCCGCGCGGGATCGGCGGATCAACTGGGCTTCGGTGAAGGTCTCGACGGACACGATTTCGGGGTGGGCCTGGGTGCGGGATCGCACGATGCGGTCCGGGGTCGAGCGGCGGAAGCGGGTGATGTTCCCGGCCGCGACGTCGTCGGGGTCGAGGAGGGTTTCGTGTTTGGTGGTGCGGCCGAACACGGCGAATCCGGTGTAGCGGGGGTTGTCGAGTATCGCTCGGACGGTGCTGCCCTGCCAGCCGTCGGCGAGGCGGTGCCGGTTCTGCTCCGGGCGCCGCGCCGATGGGCACAGGATGCCGTCGTTGTTGAGCCCGGCTGCGATTGCCCTATCCCCGTTGCCTTCGAGGTATTCGGCGAAGATCCGTCGTACCACCTCAGCGGCGGGCGCATCCACGGCGAGAAGGCGCAGTCGGAATCCCTCGGCGGCTTTGCGCGGGTTGGGGTGCGGGCCACCGTCCACGGTCATGTACCCGTAGGGCGCCCTGCCGCCCTGGTGGCGTCCCTCGTTCACCACTTGCGAATCCATCGCCGCCCGCACCCGGGCTTGCACGTGCTGGCGTTCGGACTCGCTCATGCCCCCGAGCACACTCATCAGCATCTTGTGCGAGGGGTTCCTCGCGTCGAACTTCCCGCCCAACTCCGGCACCCACAGCTCAACCCCGTACGCGGCGAAGCGGGGAGCGACCAGCGAGAACTGATTGCCGAACCAACACCGCGTGCCCTCTCCGACCACCAGGGCGTTCCACTCTCGCCGGGGGTCTTTCAGCGCCGCGAGCAGCCGCGACGCCTCGGTGCGCCGCTCCCAGGGGACGGATCGGGACTGGCCGATGTCGAAGAAGTCCGCGACCACGGTCGCGCCGAGCGGTTCCACGAACTTGCGGGCGTTGCCGAGCTGCCAGCCGTGCGAGGTCTCCGGGTCCTGGTTGTCCTCGGTGGAGCAGCGCCCGTAGAACGCGATGGGTCCGATGCCGTGCTCGACCTCGGCGGTGTCCACCTCCAAGCCGAGCAGTTCATCCAGCATCGCCCACGGGTTCGGGCTGATTTCAGTAGTCATCGTGTCCCCCTTCCGGTGGCGGTTCAGGGGCCGCCACCGTCGTCAGCTCGACCAGTATGGCAAGAAGTGTGCGACTCGCTCTCGGGTTCAACCTGGGAGGATGGTCCGGAACGTGGACCGTGACGGCGCGGTCATCGTCCTGACCTGCACTCATGTGCTGCCAGGCCCGGCTTCGACCAGGGAGCCGAAATCGCCATGTCTTGCGCGGGCCACCGCTGTCCGGATGTCCTCGGTGAAGTAGCCGCGAACCCGCCGTACCTCGCCGTCGTCCATCGGGGTGCGGTTGCGGGTGGGCTTGCAGTCCAGCGCCGCCATCTGCCGGGCGAACGCTGTCGGATCGGCCTTCACCACCTCGGCCAACTCAGCCGTCGGTACGAAGTCCCGTACCTCGATGTCCTCACCGAGGTACGCCACGACCTCGGCAAGCGGTTCGGGGAGCCCGTCCGGTCGCCACACGGGTTGGTTCGTCCCTGTTCCCGCGCCGATCGCCTTCGCCACCGCCGCGTGGTCCAGCACGGGCGCGGTGTCCTGCCCGGCCGCATGTCCGGTGAGCGTCCCGGCGGTCTCCCGCAGCGCACGGCCGCGCTGGCAGATGGTCCGCCAGTCCTCATTGGGCATGTAGTAGGTCCGTACCGTCAACGCCAGCACTTCGGCCCCGGCTTGGGTCTCCCCGTCCGGTCGGAGGATGCCCACGCCCTTGTGGGAAGCCAGCAACCGGGAACTGTCATACCCGCGGGTGTTCATCTGCTCCCCGAGGACGATGTTGGAGTCGCGCCAGTCCATGACCCTCAGCGCGAACCGCGACCCCAGCACCGCCCGCAGCCCGGACGGAATGGTCTTCGAGTCCGGCCGCTGCGTGGCCAGCACCAGCAAGATCCCCGCAGCCGGCCCCTTCTTCGCCAACCAGGTCAGCAGCTCCCCGACGTACTCGCCCGCAGTGAGCTTCTTGTCCTGCACCTTGACCGGTGTCCGGTCCTCCAACGGCACCTGGACCTCATCGACGAACAGCGCCGTTATCGGCATCCCCAACGCGACGTCCCGCGACATCGCCGGAGTCACCTTCGACTCCGGGCACACCACGTCATCCAGCTCCCGCATCCGCCGGTACCGGCCCTGCACCTCCGACACCAACTCGATCAGCCACCCAAGCAGCGCGAGTACGTGTTCGGCCTCGTCCCCAGACATGAACCGGTGCGCCACCGCCCCGGCCGCGTCCCAGTCCTTCCCGGCCTTGAAGTCCGCCACGTACAACCGCGTGTACGGGTCCAAGATCAGCCCCGCCGCCGCCAACCGCGCCGCGAAGGTCTTGCCCTGCCTCGGAATCGCCCCCACCAACAGCGAGGTCCACACTAGAGGCAGATCCACCCGCCGATCCCGCGCGTCCCGTCCGAACGGCACCGCCCGCCACGCATCCCACCTCGGCACGTCCAACAGCGGTGTCGACAGCGGCGAAGTCGCGTACGGGTCCTGATCGGCAACCCACATCGCCACCCGCCCCGCATGCCCGCCGTTCCCGCGAACCCGCTCCACGCTGAGCTGGACCTCATCCACCGCCAACGCGGACGCCAACGCCTCCCGGTTGCGAATCACGTCCGCCGCCTTCCGCGTCGCCGGAAGGTCGACCGTGACCGCCCACCCCTCGCCGACGCGCATCGCGCGTTCGACCAGTCGCAGCGTCTCGTCCTTGCCGATCAGCTTCGCGTCCCGGAACGCATCCACCAGGACTTGCGGGTCCATCGTCCACGTCAACGCCCGTGGTCCGCCCAGCACCGCCTTCCGCCCTGGGCTGCCTTCTTTCCGCCACCCGAGCACCGCCAGGCCCACCGCCCCGACGCCGCCGAACAACCACAGCATCCAGTCCCCGTAGACCAGCCGCACCACCAAGCCCACGGCCGCGACCACAGCCACCAAGGCGCCGGTCACCTTCCATCGGAACAGCGTCAGCGCTCGAATCGCCTCGAACTTCTCCGCCAGCTTCTCCGACCCCTCCGCGGCCTCCCGGTAGTCCCGCACCGTCACCCAACCCCGCCACCAGCGGAACGCGGCAACCAACCCACGGACCACCGCCCCGAGGAACCGCCACGGCGACCGCAGTACCGCCCACGCCAGATCCCGAAGCATCTGCGCCCGGTGCGGCCGGGAGGTCAACCACAACGGAGCCCGCCGCGCCCACCACCCCGGCCGCACCGACACCGGCGCGTCCTCGTCCACCAACTCCGCGTCCAGCACCGCCCGCACCGGCGAGTTGTCCTCGTTCATGCCCGCACCTCATCCGCGAGCGCCCGAGCCAACCGCGACGACAGCCCCCGCGAGCACCCCGACACCTCACGCACCCACGCCGGAGTCACCTCCACCCCCGGCGACCACGCGGCCCGAGCGTCAGCGAGGTAGTCGGCGAACAGCTTCCGTGAACGCGCCCCCACCTCGTGAACCTCAGCGTTCACGACCGGACCGCCAACCGTGCTAGCTGCGATAACAGCCTCAGTCAGTTTGTCCCGAAGGTCCGTGATCGCCTCCGCAGCGGCGAACACCACCAGCGGCGGAACCGAGTGCAGCACCACCGCGGCGACGTCCCGGGCCACGAACGACTCCCAGGTGTTCATGACGTAGGTGGCCGCGAGCGTGAACCATTTCGCCCGCCGCACCCACACCCCCGTGGCCACCCGATACCGAGCGGTCACCTGCTCCGCCCGCAGGATTGCCAGCAACACCAGCGACACAGTCGGGTCCAACACCCACGCCGCCATCCACCGCAGCGACCACGCCGCCGCCGACCCGGCCGCGAACTGCTGAACGTTGGTCATCGTGAACGCCAACCCCAGCACGATCCCCGACCAACACATCCAATCCACCTGACGGCGCACCCGCTCAATCCCCAGCGCCACCACATCCGGGTGCGCCAGGTGCGCCCGCACCTCCGCCGCCTCAGCGGCCGACCGCGCCAACTCCTGCGCCCGGTTCATCGCCGACCACCCCGCCGCCGACGCTCCGAGTGCGTCTCCACCGTCAACGCCCGCGTCAACGTGAACGCCGAGAACAGCGCGGGCACCCCGAGCACCGCCAACAGCACCCACGGCGACCCCGGGTGGGCGATCACCACCCACTGCACCCCGACGATCAACCCCGCGTTGAACAGCACCCGCCCACCGAGCGACACCAGCCGAGCACCGCCGCGCGCCTTCTCCGCAGCCGCCCGAGCCCGCCGAGTCCCCGCCCGCCACACCCACAGGAACGCCACCAGCACCCCGATACCAGCCACCACCTGCACCGCAGTCAGCTCGATCATGCGTGCTCACCCCGCTCCACACGCTCACCGCGCCGCAACCAGTGCGGATACAGCTCCCGCCGCTCGTCCTCACCGAGCGCACCCCACACGCCGACCGTCGACTCCCCGGCCGTGCGCAACTCCAGTTCCAAGCACTCGTCCACGACCGGGCACCCCGCACACAACCGAGCAGCCAACGCCCGATCCGTCTGCGCGAACCCCGTCCACTCCGGCGCGTCCCCCGCCTCGTAGACCTCCATGCACGCCCCGCGAGCGACCACGACGTCCCCGAGCACGTCCGAAGGCACCCACCGCAGCCGGTCCAACCGCCACGCGATCCCCACCAGCGAGTCCGTCATGCCGCACCCCCACGCAGGTGCCGCAGCACCTCGACCACCGGCACCCGACCCCGGCACGTCCGAATCACCCCGGCCCGCACCGCTCCGTGCACCACGCCCAGGTCGGCCCCGAGCACCCACGCCGCCTCACGAACCGTGAGCCCCGTCTTCCGCCCGATTCCGGGCAGCCTCGTCCGCATCAGAAATGTCCTTAACTATTGATTTCAGCATCATAGTGCTGAAATCAGCTTGAATGAGGGCATGTTTGTCCGCCACGCCGACGGAATGCGCGCCAACGCGCCGCAGGAAAGTCGATGAGCGCTAATCTCGGCGCTGAGGCGGAGCACGGAGGAATAGGTGTCGGAAGACTGGGCGGCGGTCGCCAAGGCGATCAACGAGCGCGTGAACGAACTCGGCTGGCGTCAGCGAGAGCTGGCCGAACGCTCCCAGGTGTCCCAGGCGATCGTCCGCGAGCTGCAACACCACACCGTCGAACGCCGCCGCAGCGCCCGCACCCTCGAAGCCCTCTCCACCACCCTGGGCCTGCACCCACAGCACCTCAACGCCGTCCTCAACGGCCAGCGCCCACCGCACCCGGACGAGCCCGTCGACGACAACGCCGACCGCCTCATGTCCCGTTTGGACGCTCTCGAACAACGCCTCACCGAGATCGCCGACCGCCTCGACACCATGCAGGGCGATCTGTCGACCGTGGCCGACCACGTCCGCCCGAAGCGCTGAGGACCAGGTGTTTTCCATGCCCTGAATTCAATGCCGAACGGGCCTCGCGCCCCATGCATCGCCAGTGCAGTTCCAATGCACCGCCAGTGCACATTCCGGGGGGAACCACAGCCAATGGACCAGTCGACCGGGTGGACCGGCGAAACCGCGTGCACGCTCCAAGCGGCACTACGCCTGACCAATGAGGCATTCGCCGAACACCTCGGCGTAGCCGTCCGCACGGTCGC
>NZ_JAJCXD010000003.1:0-58189 GCF_021056305.1 Actinokineospora sp. PR83 | reverse complement strand
TGTTCCCGCGCCCGCCCGCCACCACCGGCGGCGCCGGGGTCCCGGTCCCGGCGACGGACCCGGAGGCCGCGGCGGTGCGCCCGCCGTTCCACCCGCCCGCCCCGCGACCACCCGCGGGCGCCGGGGCGGTGCGCACGTCGGTCCCGACGCCGCCGGTGCGGACGCCGAACCCGGCTGACCGCCCCGCGGGCACCCACCCGCACGCCAAGCCCGACGTGCCGGGGGTCCCCGGCGCACCGAAGTCCCCGTCCGCCTCCAGCGTCCCCACGCCTCACCAGAGCCCAGATTGGCGGTACCACGCGTGACCGGTCTCCTCGAGTCCGAAGACCAGTACACCCCGCAGTCCCTCAGCACCGCGGCGGCCCGCAAGCTGGCGACGACGACCAAGTCCGTCCCGCAGATGCAGGAGATCTCCCCCCGGTGGCTGCTGCGGCTGCTGCCCTGGGTGGAGACCCCCGGCGCCGCCTACCGGGTCAACCGGCGGCTGACCTACACCGTGGGCGACGGGCGCGTGTCGTTCACCAACACCGGCGCGGACGTGGCGGTGGTGCCGCCGGAGCTGCGCGAGATCGGCATGCTGCGCACCTTCGCCGACGACGAGGTGCTCGGCGTGCTGGCGGGCCGCTTCCAGCAGCGGACCGTGGGGGCCGGTGAGGTGATCACCACCGGCGGCCAGGCCGCCGACGGCATCCACCTGATCGCGCACGGCAAGGTCACCCGCTACACCGAGGGCGCCTACGGCGACGACGCGGCGGTCGACATCCTCGCCGACGGCCAGTTCTTCGGCGAGAAGGCGCTGCTGAGCAGCGACGCCACCTGGGAGCACACGGTCAAGGCGAACACGCCGTGCATCCTGATGTTCCTCTCGCGCAGCGACTTCCTCGCCGTGCAGGAGCAGTCGGAGGCGCTCGGCCTGCACATCGAGGCGTACCGGGCGCTGTCCACGGGCGCGCAGAACCGGTGGGGCGAGGCGGAGATCGCCCTGGCCTCCGGGCACCAGGGCGAGGTCCCGCTGCCGGGCACCTTCGTCGACTACGACATGGCCCCGCGCGAGTACGAGCTGAGCGTCGCGCAGACCGTGCTGCGGGTGCACACCCGGGTGGCCGACCTCTACAACGACCCGATGAACCAGGTCGAGCAGCAGCTCCGGCTGACCATCGAGGCGCTGCGCGAGCGCCAGGAGCACGAGCTGATCAACAACCCGGACTTCGGGTTCCTCAACAACGCCGACCTCAAGCAGCGCATCCACACCCGCGAGGGCGCCCCGTCCCCGGACGACCTCGACGAGCTGCTGTCGCGGCGGCGCCGGTCGGACTTCTTCCTGGCGCACCCGAAGGCCATCGCGGCGTTCGGCCGCGAGTGCACCAGGCGCGGCCTGTACCCGCCGACGGTCGAGGTGCACGGCAGGCAGGCGGTGTCCTGGCGCGGGGTGCCGATGCTGCCCAGCGACAAGATCCCGATCAGCGAGAACAACACGACCTCGATCATCGCCATGCGCACCGGTGAGTCCAGCCAGGGCGTCATCGGCCTGCACCAGACCGGCATCCCGGACGAGTACCAGCCGGGCCTGTCGGTGCGGTTCATGGGCGTGGACGACAAGGCCCTGCTGTCCTACCTGGTCAGCACCTACTACAGCGCCGCGGTGCTGGTACCGGACGCGCTGGGCGTCCTGGAGAACGTCCAAATCGGACTCTAGAGTCCTGGAGAAGGGACACCATGCCCACTGTCGACGCGCGCCCCGGACACCGCTCCGCGCGCGAGGTGCTCGCGCACAGCCGCACCCTGCTCGACCCGGCGCTGCGCGCCGCGGTCGACGGTCTGCCAGAGTCGATGCGCGGCATCGCCGGGTACCACTTCGGGTGGTGGGACGAGCACGGGCGCACCGCCTCCGCGGACGCGGGCAAGGCGGTGCGCCCGGCCCTGGTGTTCCTCGCCGCCGAGGCGGTGGGCGGCGACCCGCTCACCGCCCTGCCCGCCGCGGTGGCCGTGGAGCTGGTCCACAACTTCACCCTGCTGCACGACGACGTGATGGACGGCGACCGCACCCGGCGCCACCGCCCCACCGCGTGGACCGTCTTCGGCCTCGGCCAGGCGATCCTGGCGGGCGACGCGCTGCTCACCCTGGCCTACGACGTGCTCGCCGCGAGCGGGCACCCCAAGGCGCAGGAGGCCGCGCGGGTCATGTCGGCCTCGGTGCTGGCGGTGCAGGACGGCCAGGCCGCCGACCTGTCGTTCGAGAAGCGCCTCGACGTGGGTGTCGAGGAGTGCCTGCGGATGGCCGAGGGCAAGACCGGCGCCCTCCTGGGCTGCTCCACGGCCCTGGGCGCCCTGTTCGGCGGCGGCGACGCCGACCAGGTCAACCACCTGCGCGTCTTCGGCGAGCGGATGGGCCTGTCCTTCCAACTGGCCGACGACCTCCTCGGCATCTGGGGTGATCCGGAGACCACGGGCAAACCGGTCCACTCGGACCTGGCCAACCGCAAGAAGTCCCTGCCGGTCGTCGCCGCCCTCGCCGAGGTCTCCCCGGCGGCGGTGGAGCTGAGCGCGATCTACCACAGCACCACCGCGCTGTCCCCGGACGAACTGGCCCACACCGCGAGCCTGATCGACACCGCGGGCGGCCGCGCCTGGGCCAGGAACCACGCCGACGACATGCTGGCGCAGGCCCTCGACCGGCTGGCCGCGGCAGGCCCCCTGGCCCGCCCCGCGGCGGAACTGGCGAGCCTGGCCCACCTGGCCGCCCGCCGGGACCACTAGAACCGCCCCGAACCGGGACTGCGCGGCGGCCTGGATGAGCGGCTCCGCCAGGCCGGTGACGAGGCCGCCCGCCCCGCCACCGGCCCGGCAACGGGCCCGCGAACCCGCTCGGGGCAAGGGGATCGGCGAAGCAACCCACCCCACAGGCCCGGCCACCAGCCACCCCACTCGGCGCAGCAACAACCAGCCACCCAAACCCCACCGAGGCGCAGCCAGCGACCACCCGCCAACCCCCAGCCGGGCGGGCGACCACCCGAAACCCACCATGCGCAGCAGGCGACCGCCCCACCAACCGTCGGCCCGACGCCTGCCACCCGCAACCCCACCGTGCGCAGCGAAAGCCAGCCGCCCCCGCAACCGCAGGCCCGGCTACGCAGAGGCCCGGGTGGGTGGATCTGCTTGGGTGGGGGAAGCGATCATGTGCAAGCCTGCCCGGGCTGTGGGGCATCCCTTCAGCCCCACTCGGTCACACTGGGCACATGATCGCTGTAGGGGCCCCGCCCGAGCAGATCCACCCACCCGGGCACCCACACCAAACGACCGGCCCTTGAGCCAAAGCCACACGAAACGATCCCGGCGAAGCGGACCCACCCGAGGCACCAGCGACAAACGACCGGGCTTGAACCATGGCCACGCGGATCCACCCTGGCACCACCAAGACCGTGGAATCACGCCCACTGGACACCGAAGTGCCCGGCGGCACCTGGGTCACGCTGGGCGCGGGCGCCACCGGTTTGGGCGTGTTCTCCCAGGACGACACCGGGTACCTGGCAGCACGAGCGGCGCTGGGCGCGTGGTTGGCGGTCAGCGGGCCGCCGGAGGTGCCCTCTCTGGTGTCGGCCGGGTAGTGGACAGTGCCGCCCGCGAACCCCGCGCCTGCCTGCACCCGGGCGGAGTTGTCACGCGGTGCGCGCGACTACGTCCACAGGCCGGTGCCGTAGGTGTCCTGGCCGCGGTGGACGACCTGGCGCAGCTCCATCCGGCGGACCTTGCCGGTGCCGGTGCGCGGGACCTGCTCCCAGGTGAGGACCACCGGTTCGGCCAGCGGGGGCAGGTCGTACTGCGCGGCCCGCCAGGCCCACACGTCCAGCGTGCCGTCCCGGGTGACCAGCACCGGGACCGGTGTCGTGCCGGGGGTGCCGAGCACCACGCACTCGACGACGCCGGGTACCCGGTCCTCGATCACGTCCTCCAGCTCCACCCCGCTGTGCCCGGGGATCAGGTCGACCTCCCGGTCCAGCAGCCGGAAGGCGCCCAGCGGGGTGCGCACGCCGACGTCACCGGTGTTCCACCAGCCGTCGTTCCACTTGGCGTGCCAGCGGTCGTGCTCGCCGACGTAGCCGACGCAGACCACCGGGGTGCGCACCAGCACCAGGCCGGGGGTGCCCGGGGGCAGTTCGGCGAACGTGCGCGGGTCGACCACCTTGAGCCGGGTGCGGCCGGGCACCGGGCGGCCGAGGTCGCGGGTGGTGGGGTGGCGGCGCTCGGCGGCGGCCAGCGCGCGCCGGGTCAGCACCCGGAAGGTCAGCGGGCCGGTCTCGGTCTGCCCCCACACCTGCAACCACAGCGGTCCGCGGCGGGCGGTGGCGCCGAGGTAGGCGCGGACGGTCGGCGGGTGCATGGCGTCGAAGGTGCTGACGTAGAGCCGCACCCCGCGGAACGGGCCGTCGGGTCCGGTCATCGGCATCCACCGGACGTAGGTCGACGGCAGCGCCTCCACCGTGGTCGGCGGGTGTTCACGCAGCACCGGTTCGGCTTTCTCGGCGTCGGAGACCACGACCAGCTCGCGCGGGCCCAGCGACAGCACCGAGGCCGTCCACGGCACGGCGCGGCCGTGGCTGAAGGCGATGGCGGAGCAGGCCGTGTCCGACGCGCGGGTCGACACCACCGGCAGCCGGGTGGCCTCGGCGGCGGCGATGCCGTGCAGCAGGGTGCGGGTGGTGTGCACGACCAGCTTCGGCAGCCCGGTGGTGCCGGAGGTGTGGTTGACCACCAGCGGCGCGTCGGGGGCGCGCTCGACCGGCGGCGGGGGCGGGTTGCCGCGCAGCGAGGCGAGGCTGACCGCGCCGGGCTGCTCGCCGTCGAGGCAGACCGTGCAGCCGACCAGGCTGGTGAGGTCGATGCCGTGCTCGTGGCCGTCGTCGAGGACCGCCCTGGAGGTCACCAGCGCGGTGGGCTCCAGCCGCTTGAGCAGGACCTGCAACGACTCCGGCGTGAGGTGGTCCGACAGCAGCGCGGGCACCGCGCCCAGCCGGGCCGCCGCGGCGGCGATGAGCACGTAGTCCCAGTGGTTCTCCTTGACCACCGCCACCGAGTCGCCCGGTCCGACCCCGGCGGCGTGCAGCGCGCCCGCCGTCTCGCGGACGAGGGCGGCCACGGCGGGCAGGTCGAACCGGGTGCCGCGCAGCGGGGCCAGGTCCAGCGGCCGGTCCAGGTGCACGACCGTGCGGATGCCTCGGGCGACCACGTCGTCGAACAGGGTGCCCAGCGAACGCACTTTCACGGGAGTTCCTTCCTGCCCAGGACGGTCACCATCACCTGCGAGAGCCAGGTGTGCGCGGGGTCGGCGAAGTCGCGCACGGCGGCGTCGACGGCCGCCTCGGAGACCCGGCCGAGGAGCCGGGGCCGCAGGTGCTCCAGCCACAGCGCGTACCAGCGGGCCGCGGGGGTGCCGCCGCGCACGACCTCCGCGCGCCCCTCGGCGTGCACGGTCAGGCCCGCGTCCTCGGCCAGGTCGACGTCGAGCAGGCCACAGCGCGGGTGGTAGCCGGACTCGGCCATCACCGCGTAGGCGGCGGCCTTGACCTCGGGGTGGAACGGGCCGTCGGCGTGGCTGAACAGCGACGCGGTGTCGGTGTCCTCCAGCACCAGCCAGCCGCCGGGGGCGAGCGCGTCGGCCATCCGGCGCACCGCCACCCGCCGCCGGTCCAGGTGCTGCACCACGAGCCGGGCGTGGACCAGGTCGTAGTCGCCGCCGGGCGGGTCCTCGCGGGTGATGTCGCCGCGGTGCACCCGCACCCCGGGCACCCGGCAGCGGTCGGTGTCGAGGTCGACGGCGGTGACCGAGGCGCCGCGGGCGGCCATCCACCCGGCGACGGACCCGCGCCCGGCGCCCACCTCCAGGCACCGCCAGCCCGGTCCGACGCCGAGGGCGGCCAGCCGGACCTGCGTCCCCGGGTCCCACAGCCGTTCGCCGAGGACCAGTCGCTCGTCCTCCTTGGCGAAACCGGTGTCGAACACGTACGTCGCGGTCACGTCGAACTCCCCACGGGTGCGGTCCTGCGGTCGAGCACCCGGTCGGCGACCAGTTCGGCCGACCGGACCGCCCCCTCCGCGCACGGCCGGGCGGTGTACCAGTCGCCGACGTAGTCCACAGTGGAGGATGGACGGGCGGTGAAGTCCGACCGCAGCGCGAGCGCGGTCGGGGTGGGCATCGGCAGCCCGTGCCGGAACCGCGACACCACCGAGTCCAGGGTGGCGGCGGTCATCCCGGGCACGTACCGCTCGGCCCCGGCCAGCAGCGCCGCGGCGGTCTCCCGGTCGTCGGCGTCGAGCCAGTCGGTGGGCCGGGTGGCCACGACGCTGACCAGGCCGCGCCCGGGCGGGACGCGGTCGGGGTGCTTGCGGTGCTCGAAGGACAGGCCCGCGACGCGGGTGTCCTCGACGGCGGGCACGGCCAGGGCGAACGAGTCGGTGGGCGGTCCCAGCGGCCGGTCGAGCAGGTACCCGACCTTCACCATCGGCCGGAACTCGCAGGCGTGCACGTACTCCGGGGCGGCCGGGTGCAGCGCGGCGGCGACCGGGGCGGGCACGGCGAGGACGATCTGCCGGGCGGTCAGCGTCGCGGCGTCGGTGACCAGCCGCGCGCCGGTGCGGGTGGTGGTGACCGCGCGGACCGGCACGCCGGTGCTGACGGCGAGGTCCGCGGCGAGCCTGCGCGCCGGGGTGTCCATGCCGCCGCGGTAGGTGCGGTAGGTGCTGGGGGCGCCGACGGCGCGCAGGTGCGCCAGCATCGGCCCGGCGCAGGCCAGCCGGGTGTCCCAGCCGAAGAAGCCGCCCGCGAGCGGCTGGACGAGGTAGTCGTGCAGCTCCCGGGTGCCGACGTCGGCGAGGAGGTGCCCGGGGGTGCTCTCGGGCGCGTCGGTGTCGAGCCTGCGCCCGCCCAGGGCGGCCACCATGGCGGCCCGGCCGAACAGGCTCAGCCCGCTGCCGCGCAGTTCGCCCAGGTGCGCCCGCGCCCGCCCGCGGCGCCACACCGCGATGTCGCGGCCGATCACCGGGGCGTCGTCGGTGGTCATGCCGAGTTCGCGCAGCAGCCGCCAGGTGGCCGGGTAGCCGCCGGTGCCGAGCATCTCCGCGCCAGCGTCGAACACGCACCCGTCGCGCCGCACGCAGGCCATCCGCCCGCCGACCACGTCGGCGGATTCGAAGACGTGCACCGACCGGCCCGCGTCGGCGAGCCTGCGGGCGACCGCCAGCCCGGCGATCCCCGCCCCCACCACCGCCACGTCGAGGTCGGCGCTCATGCCGCACCGCCCAGGAGGTTGACCGCGATCAGGGACACCACGGTCACCCGGTGCGCCAGCAGGCCCAGCTTCCGCGCGCGCAGCACGTCGCCCAGCCCGACCCCGCGCCGCAGTTGGGCCACCCGCACCGCCATGGCGGGCAGCAGCGCCAGGGCGAACCACCACGGCCCCACGCCGAGCCCGGCCGCGAACACGACCAGCGCGACCTCGGCGAGCGAGAGCCCGGTGATGAACGCCCGGTTCCCGGCCGGACTGGCGAGGACGGCCACCGTGCGCCGCCCGACGGCCGCGTCCCCGGCGGCGTCGGCGGTGTTGGAGTACACGCCGAACAGCAGCGGTCCCAGGCCGAACAGCACCGCCTCGACCACCACCAGCGGTGTCAGCTCCCCGGTCACCAGGCCCACCCCGCACAGGACGAGCCCGATGCCGAACCCGGCCAGGAACACCTCCTGCCCGCCGCGGTAGCTGATCCGCAGCCCCCAGGAGTACTGCACCGACGACAGCAGGCACACCAGCAGCAGCACGAGCGTCCACAGTGGAGCACCCAGGCCCAGCAGCAGCCACACCGCGCCACCGGCGAGGGCGCAGCCGCAGGCGAAGCGGATCGCCTGGGCGTCGGTCAGCTCCCCGGTCAGCAGGGGTTTGCGGGCCAGCCTGCGGGCGGGGGCGTCCGGGCCGTAGTTGGCCGCGTCGCTGCCGTCGCGGTGGCCGGTGACGTCGTCGAGGGCCACCGAGGCGGCGACGACCAGGACGGTGCCGACGCCGAAGAGCAGCAGGGTGCCGGTGCCCCGCCCGCCGACCAGCGTCCAGGCCAGCGGCAGCGCCAGGTAGTAGTCCCAGACGTCGAGCTTGGCCAGGCGGGCGTAGGCGCCGAAGTCGGCGCGGGTCAGCGCGGTGGTCACCGGACACCCCCGGGGAAGGAGCAGACCGCGTCGGCGACGGCCTCGACCTCGGCGTCGGTCAGGTGCGGGTAGATCGGCAGGGCGAGGGTGCGGGCGCAGGCCAGTTCGGCGTGCGGCCAGTGCCTGCCCGCCCTGGCGTACGGGGCGAACGCCTGCTGCGCGGGCAGCGGGGTCGGGTAGTACACGTGGCTGCCGATGCCGTGCCGGGCCAGGTGCGCGCGCAGGTCGTCGCGGCGCTCGGCCAGCAGCGAGTACACGTAGTGGCAGCGGCCCTCGCGGCCCGGCGGCGGGGGCTGCACGCCGCGCTCGACCACCTCCTGGAACCGGGCGGTGTAGTAGTCGGCGATGTCGGCGCGGCGGGCCAGCCTGGCGGCCAGGCCGGGCAGCCTGCGCAACTGCACGTCGGCGGTGATCTCGTCGAAGCGGCTGTTGTAGCCGACCAGGTGGTGCTCGAAGCGGCGGCCAGGGGGCTGCCCGTGGTTGCGCAGTATCCGCGCCAGCCTGCCCAGCTCCGGGTCGTCGGTGATGACCGCGCCGCCCTCGCCGACCGTGCCGAACGTCTTGACCTGCACGAACGAGAACACGCCCGCCTCGCCCCAGCGACCGGCCGGGATGCCGTCGAGCACCCCGCCCTGGGCCACCGCGGAGTCCTCGACGAGCCGGACGTCGTGCCGGTTGGCCAGCTCGCGCATCGCGGGCATGTCGGCCATCACCGAGAACATGTGCGCGGGCATCAGCGCCGCGGTGCGCCCGGAGACGGCCTGCTCGACCTCGTACGGCTCGACGGTCATGGTCCACGGGTGCACGTCGGCGAAGACCGGGGTGGCGCCGACGGCGATCACCGAGGCGGCCAGCGGCGCGCACCCGAATGCGGGCACCACCACCTCGTCGCCGGGGCCGACGTCCATCGCGCGCAGCACCAGGATCAGGCCGCTGGTGCCGCTGGAGCAGGCGACCACGTCGGCGGCGCCGGTGTGCTCGCGCAGCGCGGCCTCGAACGCGGCGGTGCGCTCGCCGAGGATGAACCGCTGCGCCGGGTCGGTGCCGACGCGGCGCACGGTGTCGAGCAGCTCGGCGTGCTCGTCGGCGAACAGGTCCGGGGGGAAGAACGGCAGCTTCACGCGCCACCCCCGCCGTAGAAGGCGCGGACCAGGTCGCACACCCGGTCGAGGTCGTCGTCGGCGAGGTCGGGGTAGAGCGGCAGCGCCACCGCGTGCGCGCAGGCGTGCTCGGCCCGGGGGAACTCGCCGCGGCGGTGCCCGAGGTCGGCGAAGCAGGGTTGCAGCGGCAGCGGGGTCGGGTAGTAGACCTCGGTCTCGACGCCGTGCGCGGCCAGGTGGCGCACCAGCTCGTCGCGGTGGTCGACCTCGACGAGGTAGACGTAGAACACCGGGGTGCTCGGCACGTCGCGGCGGACCACCGTGGGCAGCCTGCGCACCCCGGCGCAGCCCGCGAGCCGCTCGGTGTAGCGCAGCGCCAGCTCCGCGCGCCGGGCGATGTCGGCGTCCAGGGTGCCCAGCTTGGCCAGCAGGATCGCGGCCTGGAAGTCGTCCATCTTGCTGTTGAGGCCGGGGACGGTGCTCTCGGTGTTGATCGCCGGGAAGTCGTCGACGGTGCGCCCGAAGCGGCCGTGGTGGCGCAGCGCCGCCGCGGTCTCGGCGATCCGGTCGTCGTCGGTGATCACCGCGCCCGCGTCGCCGAGTGCCCCCAGGGTCTTGGTGGGGAAGAAGGACAGCACCCCGCCCGAGCCGACCAGACCGGCGTGCACGCCGTCCCAGCGCATCCCGATGGCCTCGGCGCTGTCCTCCAGCAGGGTCAGCGCGTACCGCTCGGCCACCTCGGTCAGCGCGCCGAGGTCGGCGGTCTGGCAGAACAGGTGCGCGGGCATCAGCACCCGGGTGCGGCGGGTGACCGCGGCGGCGGTGGCGTCCGGGTCCATCGCGTAGGTCAGCGGGTCGACGTCGGCGAACACCGGCCGACCGCCCGCGAGCACCACCGAGGACGCCGAGGCCACGAAGCTGAACGCGGGCACCACCACCTCCGCGCCCGGGGTGAGCCCGGCGGCGCGCAGCAGCAGCACCAGCGCGTCGGTGCCGGAGTTGACGCCGACGACGTGCCGGGCCCCGGTCCACCGCGCGAGCGCCTCCTCGAACGCCCCGACCAGCGGCCCGTGCGAGTACTTGCCGCGCTCCAGGACCTCGGTCAGCAGCGGCTCGACCCGGGGCCACAGGGCGGCGAAGCCCGCGGCCTGGCTGAAGAAGGGCACCCGCGCGCCCTGGGGTGGCAGGAAACCGGAGACCGTGGCGGCCTGCTCCATCGCTGTCCTCTCCGGACTGGGCACCAGCACGGCCCCCAAGGTAGGCCCGGCTGATCCGTTGCGCGGCAACGGAAACAAAAGAACACTCGGACGTGTGGTGTAACGCCGTTCGTTTTGACATCCTCCCGGTCCACCGCTCCGTCGATCAGGGATTTCACCCACACGATCGAGTGGCTCGCGTTGACACGCCTGCCCGGCGGGACAAGCCTTCCAAGCGCAACCCGACACCCCCGCTGGAGGCACGCACCGATGCTGGGCACGCTCGTGGTCGGACTCGGTCGGGCGGGAGGCGGCCTGCACCTGCCGGTGCTGCGCAGGCTCGGCCACGGCAGCGGCCGCGCCCTCGGCAGGCCCCCGATCGTCGTGGTGGACCCCGGCGTCGTCGTCCCGGTGGCCCCGGACCTGCTGGTCGCCACCAACCTGGCGCACGCGGCGGCGCTGGTCGACCCGGAGCGCACCGCCGTGCACCTGTGCACCCCGCCGAACGCGCGCCTGCGGCCGCTGACCGAGCTGGCCGACCTGGGCTTCCGGCGGATCGTGGTGGAGAAGCCGCTGGCGGTCGACGAGGTGGAACTGGCCGCGATCCTGCGGCTGCGCGCCGCGGCCGACCTGGACCTGATCCCGGTGGCGCAGTGGCGGTGCAGCGAGCTGACCCGGCGCATCCGCACCGTGCTGCGCGGCGGCGAGCTGGGCGCCCCGCGCTCGATCGTGTTCACCCAGAGCAAGCCGCGCTTCGGCCGGACCGTCTCCGGCGACGAGCACCCCAGCGCGTTCGACGTGGAGGTGCCGCACTCGCTCGCCGTCGCGCTGCGGCTGGCCGGACCGGCCTCGGTGACCGCCGCGGGCCTGACCGACATGCTGCTCGGCGACGCGGTGTTCTCACGACTGGGCGGGGCGTGGCTGCGGCTGCGGCACGACTCCGGGGTGCACACGGAGATCCGCACGGACCTGACCGCCCCGGTGCGCGAGCGGCGGATCACCGTCGAGCTGGAGCACGGCACCCTGGTCGGGCACTACCCGGTGAGCGCGGCGGACGAGTACTCGCAGCTCGTGGTGCGCACCCGGGGCACCCAGTCGCACTCGGTGTTCCGCGACGACTCGCTCACCGCGTTCATCGCCAGGGCGCACCAGCACTTCGCGGGCACCAACCCGATGGTCGACGAGCCCGCCACCGGCGCCGCGGTCGTCACCCTGCTCGCCGGGGCCAAGCGGCTGGCGACGGGCCGCGTCCCGGTCGGGGCCGCCCGGTGACCCTGCTCGCCCGCCTGGCGACCGACCCCGAACCGCCCCCGGCCCAGCCCGGCTGGGGCGGGGTCGACCTGGGCTTCCCGGTGGCGGCGCTGCCGGAGGGGGAGTTCATCGAGCTGGCCGCGGTCGTCGAGCGGCGCGACCTGGTCACCGTGTGCGTCGACTCGACCATCGGCGCGGGAACCATCACCGACGACTTCGGCACCGACCTGGAGGAACTGCGCGTGCTGGCCGAGCGCTGCCCGGCCCTGGGCACCCGGCAGGTCCGCGTCGGCTCGCCCGCCAACGCGGGCCTGCACGCCGACGACTGGGAGTACCGGGTGCTGCGCAGGCTCCGCGAGCTGGCGCTGCGCGCCGAGCAGGCCGACCTGGTCCTGCTGCACCCGAGCACCGGGGGCTGGCCGGACGGCGCCGAGGACCGGCTCGGGTACCTGCTCACCGAGGCGGGCACCCCCGCGCTGCGCCTGCTGCACACCACCGGCACGGGCCCGCTGACCGCCTTCGTCGCCGAGCGGACCGCGCACGTGCGGGTCGCCGACGTCGGGTCCGCGCGGCTGGCGGCGGACCTGGCGCTGCTCGCCGCGCACGGCTACCGGGGCGCGCTGACGCTGGCCGACGGCGCCGCGGGCGCGGACCGCGCGTTGCAGGCGCTGGCCTCCGGGTGGGCGGAGCCGTGACCCTGGTCGACGCCGAGGCGCTGCTGGCGTTCACCACCGACGTGTTCGCCGCGCACGGCCTGCCCGCCGGGGACGCGCGGGCCTCGGCCGAGGCGCTGTGCCACGGCGACCTGACCGGGATGGCCTCGCACGGGGTGGCCAACCTGACCCGGATCTACCTGCCGCTGCTGGAGTCCGGCCGGGCCAAGGCCGACGCCAAACCGGAGCGGCTGGTCGACCGCGGCGCCACCGTGCTGGTCGACGGCGACCGCGGGCTGGGGCTGTGGCTGGCGGGCGCGGCGGTGGAGCTGGCCGCGATCCGCGCCGCCGACTACGGCGTCGGGGTGGTGTCGGTGCGCAACGGCACGCACTTCGGCTGCGCCGGGCACCACGCGCTGCGCGCGGTCGAGCAGGGGATGATCGGCGTGGTCATGGCCAACTGCGGCCACCAGCAACTCGTCCCGGCGCCCACCGGCGGGCCGCGGCTGCTGGGCACGAACCCGCTGGCGGTGGCCGCCCCCGCCGGGGAGCACCCCCCGTTCCTGCTGGACATGAGCACCACCACCGCCCCCACCGGCAAGGTCCGCGCGGCGGCCCGCGCGGGGAAGCCCGCGCCCCCGGGCTGGCTGGCGGACGCGGACGGCCCGGTGACCGACCCGGCAGCGCTCGACGCGGGCACCGCGCGGCTGACCTGGCTGGGCGCCCCCGGCCCGGCGGAGTACAAGGGCTTCGGCCTGGGCCTGGCGGTGGAGGTGCTGGCCGCGCTGCTGCCCGGTGCCGGGCTGGGCCCGCCCGCGGGCACCGGTCCCGACGACGACATCGGCTTCCTGGCGCTGGCGCTGGCCCCGGACGCCCTGCGCACCGGTTTCGCCGCCGACGCGGGCAGCGTGTTCGGCGCGGTCCTCGACGCCGGGGCCACCTACCCCGGCCTGCCCGAGTCGGCGCACAGCGCCCGGGCCCGGGCCGAGGGGGTGCCCCTGGCCGAGGGGCTGTACGCGGAACTGGAGCGGGTCGCGGCCGGGCTCGGCCTGACCCCGCCGGAGGTGCTCGGGTGACCCGGCCCGACTCCGCCCCCGGAGGACCGGAGAGGACCACCGCGATGCCCGATCCGCACCGCCCCGCACCGCCCGAGGGCCCTTCCTCCTGCGCAGCACTGTCCTACACCGTGCCGTCCCGCATCACGCTGTCCTGCATCACGCCGTCCTGCACCGCGCCGTCTGCCGGGGTGTGCGCGTGAGCCGGGCGCTGGTGGTGGGCGGGAGCGTCGCCGGGTTGCTGGCGGCGCGGGTGCTGGGCGAGTGGTTCGACGAGGTCGACCTGGTCGAGGCGGACGAGTTGCCCGCCGGGGCCGGGCCGCGGGCCGGGATCGCCCACGGCGACCAGTTGCACGTGCTGCTCACCATGGCCCAGGAGCTGCTGGACGGGTGGTTCCCCGGCATCGTCGACCGGGTGGCCGCCGACGGCGCGGTGCGCTGCGGCGCAGAGGAGGCGCGGATGCTGGCCGACGGCGTGGTCCGGCCCGCCGCGCCCGGTCTGGTGCCGCTGCCGGTGCGGCGGTGGCTGCTGGAGTCGCACCTGCGCCGGGAGGTGCTGCCCCGGCAGGGGGTGCGGTTGTTCCGGGAGCGGGTGGTGGGGCTGCTCGCGGACGCGGGCCGGGTGCACGGGGTGCGGTTGGCCAGCGGGCGCGAGGTCGCCCGGGTGGACCTGGTGGTGGACGCCAGCGGGCGGGCCACTCGGATCGGCGAGTGGCTGCGCGGGATCGGGCACCGGCCGCCGCCGAAGCGGCGGCTGAACCTCGACCTCGGGTACGCCACCGCGCTGTTCCACCGCTCCCCCGACCAGCGCCTGGACGACCTGAGCATGGTCCACTCGATCCGGTCGGTGGACTGGACCCCGCCGGGGGTCGGCGTGCTGGCGCCGGTGGCGCCCGACCGGTGGGTCTGCGGGATCTCCGGGTACGGCGCCGACCGGCCGACCGTGGACCCGGCGGAGTTCCGGCAGCGGTGCCTGCGCGAGCCCGCGCCCGCGTTCGCCGAGCTGGTGCGCCGCTGCGCGCCCGCCGGACCCGTTGCGGTGCACCGGTTCCCGCACGCCCTGCGGCGCGACTTCCACCTGACCGGGGACTTCCCGGCGGGGCTGGTCGCGGTGGGCGACACCGTGGTGTCGTGCAACCCGGTCTACGGGCAGGGCGTGCCGTCGGCGGCGCTGCACGCGGGCGCGCTGCACGCCTGGCTGCGGTCCGGGTCGGGCGGGGACCTCGACAGCGCGGACTTCTTCGCCCGGTTGCGCGTGCTGGCCGACGCGGTGTGGCAGGTGGCGGCGATCGAGGACACCCGGCTGCCGCACGTGACCGGGGACCGGCCGCGCGGGCTGCGCGCCCTGCACGCGGTGAGCGGCCTGGTCAGTCGGGCCGCGCGGACCGACGACGTGGTGGCGCGGGAGTTCACCGAGGTGGTCAACATGCGGTCGCACCCCTCGGCGCTGAGCCGCCCCGGCATCCTCGGCCGGGCCGTGCTCGCCGAGGCCCGCTCCCGGTTCGCGCGCTGACCTCCCTGTCCACACCAGACACCGGAAGCGCAAAACGCTCGGCTGGAACATCCCAGCCGAGCGCCTCGCCGCGACGACCCCGAACCGGTCGGTCACCCGTGGTGCGACGAACCCGGGAACCCTCGGAGCGCGGGGTCTTCTCGGGCCGCGGTCAGCGGCCGAGCAGCGGGGTGTCGTTCTTGCCCTGGTGGTAGTCGCGGACCGCGTCGACCAGCTCCTCCACCGACAGGCGGCCGCTGCCGTCGTTGTCGATGCGCGCGAAGGCGGTGTCGGCCTGCTTGGCGTCGACACCCACCGCCTTGAGCCAGCGCTGGAACTCCTCCGGGCTGACCTCGCCGTCGCCGTCGGTGTCGCACAGGTCGACGATGGCCTCGATGGTCGGGCGCAGGCTCCGGTCGAAGCCCGCGTCACCGCCGCGGACCACCTCGGAGTCGGCGGCCTGCATGAACTGCTCCTCGGTGACCGCGCCGTACGGGCCGACGCCGGTCATCTCGGCCAGCCTGTCCCACATGGACAGGTACGCGGAGAACAGCTTGCGCCCCTTCGGCGAGCTCTCCTGCTCACCGAAGTTCTGCAGGAGGCGTCGCGCCTCGGTCTCGTAGTCGGTCCGGTCGATGGTCCCGTCGCCGTTGGCGTCCCAGAGCTGGAAACGACGCTTCAACCTGCTGTCCTGGACACTTGCGGTCACGACCGTGCTCCTTCGCAGTCAGTGGAAAATCCGGGGCGACCCGCGCCCCGGAAATCGACACTAGCAACGTCTCCGACATTCCGCGCACGTCTCACACCCCCTTTTCGGGTGCACTTGCGATCCAGCAATACATGCCCTGATCTGCGACGACACATGCGGGAAAGGATGCAATTCCTGCATGCGCGGAGGGTGATCGGAACTCTACCAATGGTGTGATGGGTCCTACCCGGGTCAGCGACTGCGGCGTTCGGAGAATGAGGACGAGAATGGCCGCACCAGGTATTTCCGTCGGGGAAGGAAGTCCATGCCGCACCTCCGCGCACTCGTGTTGAGCGCCGCCGCCACCTGCCTGCTCGCCGCTCCCGCGGTCGCGAGCCCGTCCGCCGAGCCACCGGCCGAGGACTCCACGAACCAGGTGGTGGTGTTCCAGCACGAGTTCACCGAGCTGACCGTGTTCGAGGACCCGAAGGGGTGCGAGCGGCTGCCCACCGGCTCGCACGTGATCTCCAACCAGACCGACCACGAGATCACCATCTACAGCGACCCGCTGTGCCTGCTGCCGATCGAGCCGGTCAGCAAGATCAAGCCGGGGTACGGCACGCACGTCAGCGCAGTCGGCAGCTTCAGCGCCTGACACCGGTTCCCGGACGAGCGGAGGGAAGCACCGAAGGTGGCCGTTGACCTGGTGGTCGTCGGATTGGGGTACGTGGGGCTGCCGTTGGCGGCGCGCGCCTGCGCGGCGGGGTTGACCGTCGTGGGCGTCGACACCGACGCGGCGGTGGTGGAGGCGTTGCGGGTCGGGCGGTGCCCGGTGCCCGGCGTCGACCCGGCCGACCTGGCCCCGGAGCGCTTCACCGCGACCACCGGGTTCTCCGCCGTCGCCGCCGCCGACACGGTCGTCATCTGCGTGCCGACCGGCCTGGTCGACGGCGAGCCGGACCTGCGCGCGGTCATCGGCGCGGGTCGCTCGGTCGGCGAGCACCTGCGCCCGGACACGCTGGTGGTGCTGGAGTCCACCAGCTACCCGGGCACCACGGAGGAGGTCCTGCAACCGCTGCTCGCGGCGCGCGGCCTGGTGCCCGGGGTCGACTTCAACCTGGCCTACTCCCCCGAGCGGGCCGACCCGGGCAACGGGCGGTTCGGGCTGCGCAACACCCCGAAAGTGGTCAGCGGCCTGACCCCGTTGTGCGCCAAGCGGTGCGCGACGTTCTACGAACAGCTTGTGGACACCGTGGTCACCGCCGCCGGGATGCGCGAGGCGGAGACGGCGAAGCTGTTGGAGAACAGCTACCGGCTGGTCAACATCGCGCTGGTCAACGAACTCGCGGTGTTCTGCGAGCGGCTGGGCATCGATGTGTGGGACGTGCTGCGCTGCGCGGAGACCAAACCGTTCGGCTTCGAGCCGTTCCGGCCCGGTCCGGGGGTGGGCGGGCACTGCATCCCGGTCGACCCGCGCTACCTGGCCGCGCGGGCGCGGGCCGAGGGGCTGCCGTGCTCGATGGTGAGCACCGCGCAGGAGGTCAACGCGGGGATGCCGGGGTACGTGGCCCGCCGGGCGAAGGACATGCTGGCGGCGGCGGGGGTGCCGCTGCCCGGGGCGCGCGTGCTGCTGGTGGGGGTGACCTACAAACCGGACGTGCCGGACCTGCGCCAGTCACCCGCCGTCGGGGTGGTGCGGGCGCTGCGCGCGCTGGGCGCCTCGGTGACCTACCACGACCCGCACGCGCCGGTCTTCGCCGTGGACGGCGAACCGGTGCCCGTCGAACCCGCGCTGGACGCGCCGGTCGACCTGGTAGTGCTGTTGCAGGACCACCGCTGCCTCGACCTGGCCGTGCTGACCCGGCAACCGGTGCTCGACACCCGGGGCGTGCTGGAGGGGGACCTGGTCCGCAGGCTCTGATCGGGCGCCGCACCGGGAAACATCCGGCGATGGGTTGTCCTGCCGGGATCACGGGGGTGGTGGGACCATCGGATGACTGTCCGAACCAGACTGCCCTGTCGGTCGGACCTGCCCGGGAACGCGGGCTCAGGCGGGCTGGTTGTTCACCTGGAGTTCGTTGACGGACCACAGGTATTGCACGGCGTAGGCCCGCCACGGCCGCCAGGCGGCGGCGTGCGCGGCCAGGGTGGCCGGGGTGAACGGCAGCCCGAGGGTGCGGGCGGCGGCGCGGACCCCGATGTCGCAGGCGAGGAACGCGTCCGGGTCGCCCAGGGCGCGCATGGCGATGGTCTCCACGGTCCACCGGCCGAAACCGGGCAGCACCGCCAGCCGGGCCCTGGCGCGTTCCCGGTCGGCGCCCACCCCCAGGTCGATCGCCCCGCCCGCCAGCGCGGAGACCAGCGCGACCAGCGACTCCCGGCGCCCGCGGGGCAGCCCGAAGCGGTCCGGGTCCAGCGCGGCCAGGGTCGCCGGGAGCGGGAACAGGTGGGTCAGCCCGCCACCGGCGTCGGCCACCGGGTCGCCGTGCTCGGCGACCAGCCTGGCGATGTGCGTGCGCGCGGCGGCGGTGGACATCTGCTGCCCGACCACCGTGCGCACGGCGAGCTCGGCGCCGTCGACGGTGCGCGGCACCCGCCTGCCGGGTTCGCGGCGCACGTGCGGGGCCAGCACCGGGTCGGCGGCGAGCAGGTCGTCCACGGCCACCGGGTCGGCGTCGAGGTCGAGCAGCCTGCGGCACCGGCTGATCGCCCGGGACAGGTCGCGCAGGTCGGTCAGCGCCAACTGGCAGGCGATGTGGTCGGCGGTGGGGCGCAGGGTGGCCACCCCGCTGCCGTGCGGCAGCCGCAGCGTCCGCCGGTAGGCGCCGTCGCGGAACTCCTCCACCCCGGGCACGGCGGTGGCGGCGAGGTGGCCGAACAGGTTGTCCGGGCACAGCGGTTCGCGGAACGGCAGCCGCAGCGAGATCACCCCCGGGCTGGCGACCTGCCTGCCCGCGCGCAGCCGCAGCTCGGTGGGCGGCAGCGCGAACACCTCGCGCACGGTGTCGTTGAAGGTGCGGATGCTGCCGAACCCGGCCGCGGCGGCCACCTCGCTCATCGGCAGCGCGGTGGTCTCGATCAGCAGCCGGGCGGTCTGCGCGCGCTGGGCGCGGGCCAGTGCCAGCGGACCGGCGCCGAACTCGGCCAGTAGCTGCCGCTCCACCTGACGCACGCTGTAGCCCAGCCGGGCGGCCAACCCCGGCACCCCCGCCCGGTCCACCACCCCGTCGGCGATCAACCGCATGGCCCGGGCGGCGAGGTCGGCGCGCTCGTTCCACTCCGGCGAACCGGGGCTGGCGTCCGGCCGACACCGCTTGCAGGCGCGGAAACCCGCGCTCTGCGCCGCGGCGGCGCTGGGGAAGAACGTCATGTTCTCCGCCTTGGGCGGCATACTGGGGCAGCTGGGCCGACAGTAGATCCGGGTCGTCCGCACCGCGGTGAAGAACCAGCCGTCGAAACGCGCGTCCTTGGAACGAACGGCACGCACGCAGCGATCAAAATCCTCATGCACCCGGTAGAGGATGATGGGCACGGTTGATCCACCGCTAGCGGTAAAACGACGCAGAGTTCCTACTTTCGAGTAGGGTCGCTTTCCCGCCGGCCACCGTGCGTGCCCGATCCCTCACCCCGGCGCGATCCCGGACTGTCCCGATCGGATGCTCGCGCAGGTTCCCCTGCGGTGTCGAGGATTCCTTTTCTTCCGGGTGGCGAGCGGGAAGGCCGAGCCGGTTGCTTTCGTGGACAGTCCCGTCCACGATGTCCGCCCCGCATTCGGTGAACGCCCGTACGGTCTAACGGGGTGGGTCCTGACGGGAGTCAGACCAGGGGCAGCGGCCAGCGGTACCACCCGCTGTCGTCGTCGAACCACACGAACCGGACAGACGCGTTCACGACGACGCCGAACCGGTCGGCCGCGGGTCGCCCCAGCTCCCGCCAGAGCCGCCCGGTCGCCTCGACGGTGTCCCAGAGCCTGCGTGGCCCGCCTTGGCTGACGCGCAGCACGGAGTCGCCCGCCTCGGCGAAGACCTCGGCGCGCGCCCCGTCCGACGCGGTGGCGACGACCGCGGGCCCGCTGCCGGGAGCGGTGTTCCTGATGAAGGTGCGCAGGCCGGGGCATTGCAGTTGCAGGAGGAACCGGAACGACTCGTCGTCGACCAGGTCCAGCAGGTCGGACGACCGCGTGGTCGTCCGCGCAGCGACCACCCGGACCGGGTTCGCGGTCTCCTCGTGCGGTCGGTGCGGGTTGTCCACCTCGGGGCGCACCCACATGAAGTGCCCGCCCAGGGGCAGGAAGGAGCCGATCACCTCGTCGGCGGTGCCGTGCTTGTCGAGCAGGCACAGGGAGCCACCTGCGATGTCACCCCGGACGTTGGCCAGCACCCTGCCACCGGGCGCGAGTTGCTCGACCCACGCGAACGGGATGTCCGGCACGGCCGCGGTCGCCAGGATCCGGTCGTACGGCCCGTGCTCGGGCACCCCGACGGTGCCGTCCCCGGCGACCAGCGTGGGCCGGTACCCGAGGTCGTCCAGGGCACGAGCGGCCTCGGCGACGAGGTCGGGATCGATGTCGACGCTGACGACGTGGTCGGCGCCGAGCCGGTGCGAGAGGATCGCCGCGTTGTAGCCGGTGCCGGTGCCGATCTCCAGCACGCGGTGCCCGGGTCGCAGGTCGAGCGCCTCGACCATGCGCGCCATGAGCGAGGGCATGGTGCTCGAACTGGTCGACACCTGGACCGGGGTCCCACCCGGGAAGGTGTACCCGGCGCGGTGGGGTCGCTGCCTGGTCACCAGGGACGTGTCGGAGTAGACCGCGCGCAGCCAGTCGGCCCGCTCCCCCGGGGTGTCGGCCAAGGTCCGGTACCCGCCGCCGGTCGACTCGATGACGACCGGGGTGAACACGTGCCGCGGCACAGCAGCGAACGCCTCCACCCACTCCCGGGTACTCAGGTGTCCCCCGCGCACCAGCGCGTGGACCAGGTCGCGCGCCAACGGGGTCCAGTCGGGGTCCGGGGCCGTCATGCCACCGCCCCCGTGAGCGCGTCGGCGATGGCCGCCGCTATCGGCAACCCCGTCTCCTCCTCGATCCAACCCCACTGGCCGTTGGGGTTGCACTCCAGGAACCACCACCGACCATCGAGGTCGACGACGAAGTCGAAGGCGCCGAAGGCCAGGCCGAACCGGTCGAGGTACCCGACCACGGCCCTGGTGACCTCGTCCGGCACCTCCACCACCTCGTACCGCAGGCAGGCGTAGTCCGAACGCCAGTCGACGTACGCGGCGTCGGAACCGGCGTGGATCGCCGCGGCGAACACCCGATCACCCACCGCCGTGGCGCGGACCTCGAACTTCTTCGGCACCCACTCCTGGAATTGCGCCGCTGTGAGACCGATCCGGGTGTCGTCCACCATGTCGGCGCTGACGAGGTTCGTGTACACCAGTTTCACCGTGTCGCCCGCGCGGACGAAGGGTGCCGACAACGGCTTGTAGACGACTCTCCCGACCCGTGCGGCGAACTCGCGGGCGCTGCCCGCGTCATTGGTGATGAGGGTCTCGGGGATGCTGAGTCCGACGGTGTCGGCCACCCGGAGTTGCGCGGGCTTGTTCTCCGCATCAGCGATGAGCGACGGGTGGCTGATCCACCGCACGGGGAGCGACAGCAGGAACCCGCCGAGGCCGTGCCGGGCTTCCCGCCGGGCGAATCGCCGCGCCTGGTCAGACAAGCCGTCGGGGAACCTGAACGCTCCCGGTTTCCGGTAGTAGACGGCCGTGATGTCGGCGACGTCGACCGCGCGCCCGTCGAGGGCCGACCCACGGTGAACCCCCACCGGTCGACACGGTGGACAACGCTCGCACCGGGAAGTCCACGAGGTCGAAGCGGACGCGCCCGTCCGGCGCCGCGCACACCCGATCAGCGGTTGTGTCCTCGGGGGCAGTGACGATGAGGACCGGCACCGCCGGTCTTCGACTTCGCGCTGCACGCTCTTGGCGACCGTGCTGGTCGTGCCGTCGTTGTTGATGATCGTGGCCTCATGACCTCGGCTGGAAGTGCGGCTCCAGGGTGGGAGGTCTCGCGGGTCGGTGGCGATCCCTCTTTCCGGTGACGTCGCCGAGCTGCGGGGTCAGCGGTGGGTCAGTCCCGTTCGCGGACGGTTCCGCCCGCGACCTCGACCCTGCGGTTGACCGAGACCGCGTCGAGCATTCGGCGGTCGTGGGTCACCAGCAGGAGGGTGCCGGGGTAGGTGGACAGGGCGCTCTCCAGTTGTTCGATGGCGGGGAGGTCCAGGTGGTTGGTGGGTTCGTCGAGGACCAGCAGGTTGACCCCGCGTGATTGCAGCAGGGCCAGTGCCGCCCTGGTGCGCTCGCCCGGGGAGAGGGTGGCGGCGGGGCGCAGGACGTGGTCGGCGCGGAGGCCGAACTTGGCCAGGAGGGTGCGCAGGTCGGCGGTTTCCCAGTCCGGGACGTGGCGGCCGAAGGCGTCGAGGAGGGGTTCTTCGCCGAGGAAGAGGGCCCTGGCCTGGTCGACCTCGCCCACCTTGACGCCGGGGCCCTGGTAGGACTCGCCCTCCGCCAGGTCCGCGCGGCCGAGCAGGGCGGCGAGGAGGGTGGACTTGCCCGCCCCGTTGGCACCCGTGATCGCGACCCGGTCCGCCCAGCCGATCTCCAGGTTGACCGGGCCCAGGGTGAAAGTCCCCCGGCGGACGACGGCGGCGCGGAGGGCGGCGACGACCGCGCCGGTGCGGGGGGCGGCGGCGATCTCCATCCGCAGCTCCCACTCCTTGCGCGGCTCCTCGACGACCTCCAGGCGTTCGATCATGCGGTCGGTCTGGCGGGCCTTGGCGGCCTGCTTCTCGCTGGACTCCGAGCGCAGGCGCTTGCCGATCTTGTCGTTGTCGGGGGCCTTGCGCCGGGCGTTGCGGACGCCCTTCTCCATCCAGTTGCGCTGGGTGCGGGCGCGCGCCTCCAGGTTGGCCACCGTGCCCGCGTACTCCTCGTACCGCTCGCGGGCGTGCCTGCGGGCCACCTCGCGCTCGTCGAGGTAAGCCTGGTAGCCGCCGCCGAACTCGCGGATCTGCTGCTGGACGAGATCCAGCTCCAGGACACCGGTGACGGTGCGGGCGAGGAACTCGCGGTCGTGGCTGACGACCACCGCGCCCGCGCGCAGGCCCGACACGAACGCCTCCAGGCGGGCCAGGCCGTCGAGGTCGAGGTCGTTGGTGGGCTCGTCGAGGAGGAACACGTCGTAGCGGCTCAGCAGCAGCGACAACATGCCCGCCCGCGCCGCCTGGCCGCCGGAGAGGGCGACCATCTGCTGGTCGAGGCGCACCCCGAGGCCGACCTCGGTGGCGGCGTCCTCGGCGCGCTCGTCGAGGTCGGCGCCGCCGAGGGCCAGCCAGCGCTCCAGGGCCACCGCGTACTCGTCGTCGGCGCCGGGGGTGCCCGCGCCGAGGGCCTCGGCGGCGGCGTCCATGACCCGCTGGGCCTCGGCGACGCCGGTGCGGCGGGCCAGGAACGCGGCCACGGTCTCGCCGGGGCGGCGGTCGGGTTCCTGCGGCAGGTAGCCGACGGTGGCGTCCTGCGGGCTCAGCCGCACCTCGCCCTCCTCGGCGGGCAGCAGCCCGGCGAGGGTGCGCAGCAGCGTCGACTTGCCCGCGCCGTTGACCCCGACCAGGCCGATCACGTCGCCGGGGGCGACGACGAGGTCCAAGCCGGTGAACAGCACGCGGTCGCCGTGGCCGGCGGCGAGGCCCTTGGCCACCAGGGTGGCGCTCATGCCAGCTCCGCCCGGAGGGTGGCCGCGACCTGGGCGATGGCGGCGCGGGCGGCGTCGAACAGGACCAGGCCGCGGAAGAAGTCGTGGGCCTGGCCCTGGTAGCAGACCGACACCGTGGGCACGCCCGCCTCGGCCAGGGCGTGCGCGTACGCCTCGCCCTCCGGGCGCAGCAGGTCGTACTCGGCGGTGATGACCAGCGCGGGCGGCAGGCCCGCCAGGTCGGCGGCCAGCGGGGACAGGTCGGGGTGGCCGCGGTCGAAGCCCTCGGGGGCGAAGCTGTCCCAGCAGAAGCGGCCGTCGGCGACCTGCACCGCGCGCAGCTCCTCGGGCAGGCCGGGGACGGCGGCGGCGGACCGGTCGGCGGTGGGGTCGATCACCGGGTAGACCAGGACCTGGCTGGTGAAGCCCGCGCCGACGTCGCGCCAGCGGCGGGCGGTGACGGCGGCGAGGTGCCCGCCCGCGGAGTCGCCGACCACGGCGATGCGGTGCGGGTCGAGGCCGTGCTCGGTGGCGCCCTTGCCGCGCAGCCACAGCACGGCGTTGTCGATGTCCTCGAACGCGGCCGGGTACGGGTGCTCGGGGGCCAGCCGGTAGCCGACGGCGGCCACGGCGGCGCCGGACAGCGCGGCCAGGTAGCGGCACACGGCGTCGTAGGTGTCGAGGTCGCCGTTGACCCAGCCGCCGCCGTGCAGGTAGACCACGACCGGGGCGCCCGCCTCGCCGGACTCGCCGGGCAGGTACAGCCGCACCGGCACGCCGCCCGCGTCCACGTCGGTCACGGTGGCCACCTCGGTGCCCGGGCCGGACACCGCCGCCGCCTGCGCCCGCAGCAGCGCGCGCAGCCTGGGCAGGGACTCGTCGGTGACGGCCTCGCGCGGCGGCGCGGCGGCCAAGACGGTCTGGACCTGGGGGTGCAGGGGCACCCGCCCCACCTCCGCTTCGCTCCGGCCGCCGCGGTCAGTCCGGCGGCGGCACCGCGTCCATGATGTCCGACAGCGACACCCACTCGGGGACAGGCCCGTCATCCGGGCCCAGCGGGCGCAGCGGCAGGCCCAGTCCGCGCCGGGGCGGGCCCGCGACCATGCCGATGCCGATGAACCGGGCCCGGCCGCGGTGCAGGTCCCAGGTGCGGAAGGTGATGATCCAGCCCGGCGGCGGCCACCCCCCGACGACGTCCATGCCCATCCCCCGACCTCCCCGTGCTCGTCACCGGGAGTGGCATCACGACCAGCAGCCTTCACCTGAACAGACCAGTCGAAGAGCCCGTTCGAGCGATGGACAGCCAGTGGAGTTGCCAACTCGTTTGCTGATCATCCGGTGAGAAAATTACTGAACCGACTTTCGTAGGGTGCCCCACCTGGTCAAGCGCGATCTAGCGTTCCCCCCAACGGATGGTGACTCCCAGCGAGGGCTCCGCTGAACGGGGGACCGCCATTCGGCTTCCCGGGGCATGCCCCGGTCCCTGCGAGCAAGGAGGAAGTCCCCATGCGCAGAAGTCTTGCCGGCGTTGCGGGTCTCATCGGATTGGCGGCCACGGCCGTGGTCACCGGCGGGCAGCCCGCAGGCGCGGCGCCCGAGGCACTGGTCCCGGCCCTGCAACGCGACCTCGGCCTCGACGCCGATCAGGTCGAGCAGCGGCTCACCCTGGAGAGCACCGCCCGCGGCCTGCTCCCGGCCGCGCGGACCGCCGCCGGTGCCGCGTTCGGCGGTTCCTGGTTCGACCGGGGTTCGCTCGTGGTGGCGCTGACCGACCCCGCCCTGTCCAGGGCGGTCGAGTCGACCGGCGCCCGCACCACCGTCGTGGCGCACACCGCGCAGTCGCTCGACGCCACCAAGGCCGCGATCGACGAGAAGGCCACCGCCACCGGGGCGCCGAAGGCCGTCACCGGCTGGTTCGTCGACCCCACCACGAACTCCGTGGTCCTCACGGTGATCAAGGGCGCGTCGGGCGCCGAGGTCACCTCGTTCGTCGACAGCGCCAAGGCCGCGGGCCCGGTGCGCGTCGAGGAGACCACCGCGGCGCCGCGCACCCTCGGCGGCCCGGTGACCGGCGGGAACGCCTACTACATCAACGGCGCCGGGCGCTGCTCGGTCGGCTTCTCGGTGTCCGGCGGCTTCGTCTCGGCGGGGCACTGCGGATCCCCCGGCGACAGCGTCACCGGCGACGACGACTCGGCGATGGGCACCTTCCAGGGCTCGTCGTTCCCGGGCAGCGACTACTCCTGGGTGCGCACGAACTCCTCGTGGAGCCAGTCCTCGACGGTGAACGGCTACGGCAACGGCAACGTCACCGTGACCGGCTCGTCGGTGGCGGGCGTGGGCGAGAGCGTGTGCCGCTCGGGTTCCACCACCGGCTGGCACTGCGGCACCATCCAGGCCACCAACCAGACGGTGAACTACGCCGAGGGCAGCGTCAGCGGCCTCACCCGGACCAACGCCTGCGCCGAGCCGGGCGACTCGGGCGGCTCGTGGGTCAGCGGCAGCCAGGCCCAGGGCGTCACCTCGGGTGGTTCCGGTGACTGCACCTACGGGGGCACCACGTACTTCCAACCCGTCAACGAGATCCTGAACGCCTACGGGCTCTCGCTGACCACCGGCTGACCGGGAGCGGGTCACACCCGGGCCCGTCCGGGACACACGTCCCGGACGGGCCCGGGTGCTATGCCAGGGCGGCCAGCAGTCGGTCCACATCGGACTCGTCGGTGTACGGGGCGATGCCCGCGCGGACGGCGCCCGCGTCCCCGAGCCCGAGGTGCCGCGCGCACTCCAGCGCGTAGAAGTTGCCCGCGGGCGCGTTCACCCCGGCCGCGGCCAGCAGCTCGCTCACCTCGCGCGGCGCCTTCCCCGCGACGCTGAACAGGACCGTGGGCGTGCGCTGCGCGGCGGTGCCGTGCAGCGTGATCCCGGGCAGGGCGCGCAGGCCGGCCTCCAGCCGGTCGCGCAGGGCGGTCTCGTGCGCGTGCACGGCCGCCATCGAGACCGCCAGCCGCTCCCGGCGGGTCCCCGCGCCCGGCACCAGACCGGCCAGGAAGTCCACCGCGGCGGTGGTGCCCGCCAGCGCCTCGTACGGCAGCGTCCCCAGCTCGAACCGCTCCGGCACCGCGTCCGACGACGGCAGCAGCTTGTCCGGCCGCAGCGTCTCCAGCAGCGCGGGCGCGGCGGCCAGCACCCCCAGGTGCGGGCCGAGGAACTTGTACGGCGAGCACGCGTAGAAGTCCGCGCCCAGCGCGCGGACGTCCACCAGGGCGTGCGGCGTGTGGTGCACCCCGTCGACGAACAGCAGCGCCCCGACGGCGTGCGCGGCCCCGGCGATCGCGGGGACGTCGGGTCGCGTGCCCAGCAGGTTCGACGCCGCCGTCACCGCCACCAGCCGGGTGCGCGGGGAGAGGACCGCCTCGACGGCGGAGGTGGGCAGTTCGCCGGTCGCCGGGTCGAAGTCGGCCCAGCGCACGGTCGCGCCGACCGCGTCCGCCGCCTGCACCCACGGGCGGATGTCGGAGTCGTGGTCGAGCCTGGTCACCACCACCTCGTCCCCCGGTCCCCAGGACTTCGCCAGCGCGCGGGACAGGTCGTAGGTGAGCTGGGTCATGCTGCGGCCGAACACGACCCCCGCCGGGTCGACCGCGAGCAGGTCGGCCACGGCCTGGCGGGCGGCGCCCACGACGGCCTCCACGCGCAGCTCGGCGGCGGTCACCGAACCCCGGTTGGTCAGCCCGGCGACCATGGCCGCGTGCACCGCGTCGGCCACCTCCAGCGGGACCTGGGAACCGCCGGGGCCGTCGAAGTGGGCCGTGCCACCGGCCAGGGCGGGGAACCGGGACCGCACGCGGGCCACGTCGTAGGTGCTCACCACCTGGAGAAGAACAGGTATTCCGACCGTGCGCAATCCCCTGGTCTCTTCGCCCCGCGAGCGGGCCGTACCGGACGCGGGCTCCGCCTCGACCCGTCCGGGCAAGTCGCCCGACCGGGAACATCCCGCCCACTCGGCGAGATAGCGTGAGCCGTGCCCGACGACCTCGACCACTCCCCGCTCACCGCCCCGGTCGACCCGGCCGCGGCAGTGGCGCACGCGAAGGCGAACGGCGACCGCCCGGCCCGCGACGTGGCTTGCTGCGCGTTCCTGTTCGCCCTGATCACCGCCACCTTCTCCGGTTTCTTGAGCATCCCGCTCAGCATGTACCTCACCGACGCCCATCCGGACGGCGGCGTGGGCGTCCGGCTCCTCGGGCTGCTGCCGCTGCTGATCGGTCTCGGACTGGTCGTCCTGGTCGCCTTCCTGGTCAGCAGGAGCGGCAGGCAGCAGCGGATCGACCACTACCGCATCATGCAGTTCGCCACCCGGAACGGCATGGGCTACCGGATGAAGGTCAAGGACCCGCAGCAGCCCGCCGGGGTCTTCCACATCGGCACCAGCCGCTGCGCCGTCGACGTCGTCAACATCGAGGGCCCGCGGCCGGTGGAAATCGGCCAGCACACCTACCTGGCAGGCCACCACAACGCGGAGCCGTTCCGGTGGGGCTACGCAACCACCCCTCTCGACGCCGACCTCCCCCACCTGCTGCTGAACTCGCGGGCGAAACGCATGGGCAGGGTGAACGAGTCCGGCAAGGACCCCCTCGGGCAACCCGACCTGCGCGGTCCCGGCGCCGAAGCCTTCAGCGTCTCCGGGCCGTACGGCAGAGCCCGGGAAATCCAGGCCCTGCTGGACCGCACCCTCTTCTCCCCCGACCTCCTGGCCCGGTACGCCGAACGCCCGGTCCACGTCGAAATCGTCGAGAACCGCCTGTACTTCTTCTCCCCCGAGCCGCTTTCCACCACCGACCCGGACACCTGGCGCCGGCTCCTCGCCCTGCTCACCGACACCGCGGAACGCCTGGAATCCCGAGCGCGGCCCGCCGGAGCAGAAGAGGACCGGTCGTGCGGTCTCCCGCAACCGGACGCCGGATGATCGACCGCTTCGCCGCTGACGGCGCCTCCGGTGTCCCGGCGGCGGTCCGACCACCGCAGGACAGGTACTCTCCACAACCGGGGCGGCCTGCGTAGAGTGAGCACCATGGGGACAGGGCGTGAGGCTCGACTCCGAGTCGGCACCACGGACCGCGAGCGCGCGGTGGAGGCGTTGGGCGTGCACCTCGCCGAGGGACGCCTGGAGGTCGGCGAGTACTCGACCCGCTGCGGGGCCGCCGCGGGCGCCAGGACCCGCGCCGACCTGCTGGACCTGTTCGACGACCTGCCCGCCCCGCACCCGGTCTTCGACAACCCGGCGCGGTCCGACGTGGCCGTGGTCGAGCCCGAGCACAACCCGCTGCTGGAACGCGCGGACCCGGAGCGGACCCGCAAGATCGTGCTGGCCTTCCTGGGCGTGGGCGTCGTCGGGGTGGTCGCGGTCGCGGCGGTCACCTCCACCTGGTGGGCGCTGGCCCCCATCCTGATCATCGGGTTCCTGTTCCTGCTGGCCAGCTAGGTCTCGATCCCGGTCCGCCCCGGATCGTGGCTAGGCTCCGGTCATGGCAGCCAAGCAGGTCTCCGACACCCGGGTCATCACAACCACCCCCGAGGTGATCTTCGCCCTCCTCGCCGACCCCGCCCAGCACCCGGTGATCGACGGCTCCGGCACGGTCACCGGCGCCCGGCCAGGGTCGCAGCGGCTGGCGCTGGGGTCGAAGTTCGGCATGGACATGAAGATGGGCCTGCCGTACAAGATCCAGAACACGGTGGTGGAGTACGAGGAGGGAAGCCGCATCGCCTGGCGCCACTTCATGGGCCACCGCTGGCGCTGGCAGCTCGAAGACCTCGGCGACGGCACCACCAGGGTCACCGAGACCTTCGACTGGTCGACCGCCAAGGCGCCCTTCGTCATCGAACTGGCCAAGTTCCCGGCCAAGAACCTCAAGGGCATCCGGGCCACGCTGGACCGGCTGGAGGAGATGTTCCCCGGGTCCGCCTAGCGACCCCGAAGCACCGTGCGCGAGATCACCGGCTCGATCTCGCGCACGGCGCGGCAGGTCGGTGTCAGCCGGTGCGGCGTCGGCGGCTGACGACGCGCAGCGCCACGCCCGCGACGACGGCCAGGGAGCTGAGGAAGATCAGCTCGGGCAGCGCGGAGAAGCCGGTGTGCGCCAGGGAATCCTCGTCCGCCCTGCTCGACGGCGGCTTGGGTGCCCCCGGCTCGACGGGTGAGACCACCTCGCTCGTGGGGATCGGGGTCGCCCCGCTGGTGGGCGGCGTCGTGGGCGGGTCGGGCTTCGGGATGTGCACCCCGGCGTCGATCGTGTGGTCGACGCCGCCCGCCTCGGCGGGTGCGGTGACGGGGGTGGACCCGTCGCAGAGCTTCCCGGTGGTGGGTGGGGTGACGTTGGAGTCGCGGGTCCGGTCGTCACCGGCGGTCGGGAGCGTGAAGCGCAGGTCCTCTGCCGGTGGGGTACCGGGGACGTTGTCGGTCGCCGCGGTGCACACGTCGAACCGCACCGTGTACTGCGCTCCCCTCGTCAACTCGGGGGTGGCGCCGACCCCGCCGAAGTAGTACTCGCCCGCGGCGTCGGTCCGGGTGGTGGCGAGCTGCTTGCCCCCGGCGTCCAGCAGGTGCACGGTCGCGCCTTCGAGCGGCACCTCGTCCTCGTGGTACGGGTCCTGGATCCCGTTGTGGTCGCCGTCGAACCAGACCACGTTGCCGATCTGGACCGGCGCGTTCGCGGTCTGGTAGGCGATGTCGCCGAGACCGCCCGCCTTGGCGAAGCCGTTGTCGCGGGGCCCGACGAACTGGTAGCCGTGGGTGGGGTTCTCGTGGCCGGGGCCGACACCGGTGTCCACGTCGTAGAAGCCCGCCCCGTTGGAGTTCACGTCCCTGGCCGGGTCCAGTTCGGTGCTGACGACCCACTGCTGCTGCGGGATGTAGGCCACCGACCCCTGCGACGTCTCCTGGTGGGTGCCGCTGCCCGACCGGCCCGGGTCGAAGAAGTCGCCGTGGAAGTACTCGACGACGCCATCGGGCTGCCTGCCGTTGTTGGCCGACGTGCCGTGGTTGGGGCACTCGCCGGTGCCCTCCCAGTCGAACCCGCCACCGGGCTTGGCGCAGGCCATGGTGATGTCACCACCGGACATGGCCGACTGCGGGGTGTCGTTGCCCTGGCGCGGGTCGAAGCCGCCCGCGCCGAGGACGTCGGTGAACCGGTCGCGGAACCCCAGGATCAGCGAGCCGTCCCTGGTGAAGGCCATGGTGGCCAGTTCGGGCTGCGGATCGATGAAGACGCCCTCCCGGTTGCGCTCGTCCCAGCTCGCCGGGTCGGTGTTCCACGGGTTCCAGTGGTTGGTGTCGGGGTGGGTGCGCGAGGGGATCACGTAGCCGCGCGGGTGCGCCAGCCCGTGGGACAGCACCTCGGTGAACGTCGAACCGTCGTAGGCGTGGACGAAGACCTTGAGGTCGGCCCGGTCCTGGGTGCTCTCGGCGGAGCACACGCCGCCGACGTAGAGCTTCGCGTCGTGGGCGGTGAGGGCGAACGGCCGCCAGTCGGTCGCCGCCGCGCACCCCGGGTCGGGGATGGGCACGGTCTTCGCCACGCCCGGCGCGGTCGCCGCGGTGGCGTCGAAGCTCACCAGCTCGCGCGTCAGCAGGTTCACCGCGTGGAGGGTCTTGCCGTCCTCGGTCACGGTGAGGCCGCCGAGGCTCTCCTTGCCCGGCACGTCCACGAAAGCCGGGTCCTTGCGCATGTCGGCGGTGCCGTGCTCGGTCGTCGCGGCACCGGGCACCGTGGCGAACAGCACCGGTGGCGCCGAGCCGTCGGCAGGCGTCGCGTAGATAGCGCCGCCACCACCGGGGCCGTACCGGGTGAAGCGCTTGGCGAAGGCGGACTGGAAGACGCGCCCGCGGTCCTTGTCGTAGGCCAGGCCCCAGGTGGTGCCGACCTGGGCCTGGGTGTTGACGACCGTCGGGCACGCCACCTGGTCGGGGCAGGTGCCGCGCGCCTTCTGGTCGAACGCCACCAGCGCCCGGCCGCCCGGGTCGGCCGGGCTGCCGTCGCGGTTCACGGCCGGGCTCTGCACGGGGACGTAGTAGCGGCTGTCGGGCAGCGTGTGGTCGGCCGGGTTCCACACCCCGGTGATCACCGACCGGTCCTCGCCGTCGCGGACGTCGGCGAAGGAGGTGAAGCTGTCGAAGTGGTCGGGCTTCGTCGAGGCGGGCGCCGCCCGCAGGTGGTCGCCGTACTGGGCGGGGATCGACACGTCCACGCGGTACTGGCCGCCGACGAGTTCCGCCGACGGCGGTACGACGACCTTGCCGGTCGCGTCCGTCGACGCCCGGATGCTGTGGCCCGCCACGTCGGTCACCTCGACGGTCATGCCCTGCTGCGGCGTGTCCATCGTCGTGTTGATGACCCCGGTGCCGAAGAAGTCCCGCAGCACCTGGACCGTCAGGGTGCCGTCCGTGGTCGACGCGGCGGCCGTGGCGCCGCCCGCCACCACCGTGCCCGAGGCGCACCCGAACAGCAGCAGACCGGACAACCCCACCCGGGCCAGTCGACGAGCGCCGGTCCGCGTTCTGTGGTCTCTTGTCGTATCGGCTCCGCGCACAGCCACAGTTGTCCCCCTTGCCGTGGGTGGTTTCCCGTTACCGGGCACCACATCCGGTTCGGGTTGAAGGCACGCAGCGGGTCGCGCGTGCAACCGAGCCGAACCAGGAAACCAGAGCACGCACCTGCCCGCTACGGGGAAGTGGGTGAACTTTCGGGTGAATCTGAACCGCTGTTAGCCTCGACGGTCATGCCGATCCCCAAGGAAACCGCCCAGCGGTCGCGGCGGCGGGTCGCGGCCCTCATCGGGCTCGCCGCCGCGGTGGTCGTCGCGGTGGTCGCGGCCTTCACCGATTGCGGGACAACGGATGTGGCGGAACCGCGCGCGCTGACCGCGGACGAGGCCGACCGGTTGGCGATCGCGCGGTTCCGCAACTTCGAGGCGGGCGGGCGCGCGGTGACGATCACCGTGCCGGACCCGGCGGGTGGTCTGGTCATCACCGGATCGGTGGACTACCGGACTCAGCTCGGATATGGCGTGGTGCGCGGAACCGGGCGCAACACCTCCGGCGATGGGCTGATCGAGTGGTCGGAGACCACCGTGTTCGTTCACCCGATGGGGGAAACACCCACGCAGGCGCCAACCATGCCACCCACGACGGGGTGGCACCACCGTCCACTCCTGACATCCGGCAGCACACTGGACACCGCCCTGGCCATCGCGCTCGGGCTCGGCAGCGACCGGCCGGACAACGCCCAGTTGCTCCCGCAGAACGGCGCCGCCTGGATCGGGCAGGACCAGGTGAACGGTCACCGGGTCGACGTCGTGCTCGGTCCCGGTGCCCGGGGCCGGGCGGACGCGGCGGGCTCGGTGCGCTACTGGCTCGGGCAGGACGGCACCATGCACCGGGTCCGGGCCGCGGTGGCCTCCGAGCCGGAACCGGTCGTCGTCGACTTCGACACGCACAGCCGGGCCGCGGTGCCCCCGGTCCCCGGGGTCGCCCCGCCGCGGTGACGACCGCCCTAGGACATGTCCTCAAAGCCCGGGATTTGCTGGTATGCCCGGCTGGGTGAATGTGCTTGGCCGGGGCCCCTACGGCGATCATGCGCCCAGTGTGACCGAGTGGGGCTGAAGAGATGCCCCACAGCCCAAGCAGGCTTGCACATGATCGCCACCCCCGGCCAAACACATCCACCCACCCGGGCAGGGGCGTAGCCGGGCCTACGGTTTTCAGGCGGTCGGCTTTGAGGACAGGCCCTAGGACACCCGCACCAGCGCGCGGTCGGCCAGCAGGGACGCCGTCGGCGCCAGGACGCCTGCGAGGTCGGGCAGCGCGGGGACGGCGGGCACCGCGGTCGCCCCGGTGGTGTTCGGGAGTCGGGGCTGCGCGGGTGGTGCCGCCACGTCGGTGAACGGGATGCCCCGGGGTGGGCGCGGACCGGTCAGCACCCCGGACGGGGAGGGCGACCCCGCGGTCGCCGGGCAGGGGGCGACCGCTGCGAGCCCGGCGGGCACGGTCCGCAGGTCCGCACCGCCGACGCAGTTGCCGTACCCCTTGGTCGCCGTGGGGAACGTCCAGGCCACGTCGACCCCGTTGGCGGTGAAGACGTTGTCCACGACCTGGTTGCCGTTCGCCGGGAGGTTCTGGGTCGCGGTGATCACCAGGCCCGCGCCTGCGTTGTCGGTGATGCGGTTGCGGATCACCCGGTTGTCGCTCCCGCCGTCGATGCCCACACCGGTTCCCCACCCGCCGTCCGCCTGCTCGGGGGTGGCGGCCTGCTGGTTGGCCGCGATCAGGTTGCCCGCGATGACGGAACCCTGTTGCGGGAGCAACTTCTCCTGGTGGTCGGAGCTGATGGTGAGGCCGACCCGGTTGCCGGAGAAGCGGTTGCCGACCACGTACACGTCACCGCTGGCGTTGGTCCCCTCGAAACCGATCGCGTTCAGCTCGGCGACGTTGTCGCGCACCACGACGCGGCACGGCTTGCACTGCCCGAGGTAGATCCCGGAGTCGGCGCTCCCGGAGGCGTACGAACCCTCGATCACGCCGTTGCGCGCGGAGAACGCGTAGATGCCGTACAGGCCGTTGCCGGTGGCGGTCACGTGCGAGACCAGGAACGACTCCACGAAGTGGACCTCCTCGTCCCCGGTGTCGTAGCCACCCTCGCCCGGTGCGCCGTCGATCGCCTTGGCCGAACCCGTGACCAGGACCCCGTTCTGGGTGTTCCCCTTGACGGTCAGGTTCTCCACCGCCACCCCGGACGCCGCGACGACAACGCCGTTCGACTGCCGCAGCCGCCCGTCGAGGATCACGTCATTGCGCGATTCACCCCGAAGAGTGATATCCGGCGTCGTGATTTTCACTCGATCGTGGTAGACCCCCGGGGCGACCAGCACCAGGTCCCCCGGCTGCGCGAGGGACACCGCGGCCGAGATCGTCGGCGCGTCGGCCGGAACCCGGATCGTGACGCGCTCACCGGCCGGGCGATCACCCTGACGTGCGCTGTCGTCCCCACCGGAACACCCGGAGAGCGACACCGCCGAGGCGGCCAACACCGCGACCCACCCACGCAGATCCACACGAGGCATGGGCCGAGTCTGGCACGGCGCGGAACTTCTCCGCGCCGGGCGCGTGTGGCACGCTGCGACCCGTGAACCGCCGCCCGTCACGTCGGACGTTCCTCGGCGCCGCGGGTGCCGCGGTGACCGCCGGTCTCGCCGCCGGGTGCGAAAGCCGTTCCGGCGGACCGCCCGGCCACCCCACGCCCGCGGCGCGGACTCCCGCGACGGGTGAGCACCAGGCGGGGATCGCCGAACCCCGGGACGCCCAACCCAACCTGCTCGCGGTCGTGGCCGACATCGACGACACCACGGCGGTGGGGCCGCTGCTGGCCGAGCTCGGCCGGACCGTCCTCGCCCTCACCGCGGGCACCGACCCGCGGCTGCTCGGCCTCGCGCCGGGCGACCTCACCGTGACGGTCGGGATCGGCCCCCGGGTCGTCCGACTGGCCGACCCGGCGCTGCCCGGCGCGGCGGACCTGCCGCCGTTCGCCCGGGAGCAGGTCGCCGACCGGGAACGCGGCGGTGACCTGCTGGTGCAGGTGTGCGCGAGCGAAGCCCCGCTGCTGTCGGTCGCGGCGGCGGCGCTGCTGGACCGGGCGGGGGTCCGCGAACGCTGGCGGCAGTCCGGCAGGCGCGGCCCGGGCATCGCCCTGGCCGAGGGGCGCACCGCGCCCCGGAACCAACTGGGGTTCGTCGACGGCATCGTCGGACCGCACACACCCGCCGAACGGCAACGGGACCTGTGGCTGGCCGCACCGCCGCCGGTGGCCGGTGGCACCATCGCCGTGCTCCGGCGCATGGAACTCGACCTGCCGCGGTTCGCCGGTCTGTCCACTCCGGACCAGGAAGCCGTCATCGGCCGCCACCGGGACACGGGTGTCCCGCTGTCGGGCGGTCCTGCCACCGCCGGGCCGGACCTCGCGGCCAAGACCCCCGACGGCAGGTACCTGGTCCCCGCCGACGCCCACGCGCGCCGCGCGCACGCCGGGGCGATCGGCGTCGGCCTCATGCTCCGCCGCTCCTACAGCACCGACGACCCCGCCCCCGGCCTGCTGTTCATCAGCTTCCAGAACGACCTGCGGACCTTCACCACCACCCTCACCCACATGGAGCACTCCGACGCGCTCCTCCCGTTCACCACGACCACGGCGAGCGCGACCTTCCTGGTGCTCCCGGGGTTCGACCGGCAGCGACCACTCGGCTCCACCCTGTTCCCCGGCGGCTGAACCGGGCGCTGGGGAGTCCGTGCAGCGGGCACAAGACCTGTGCACATCCCGTGCCGGGGTGGAACTCGGCTCCCGACACGGTGGTGTGGGAGCCGAGCCTGGCCCGGTCAGCGGGCCGGCTTGCCGGACTTGACGATCGCCGACAGGCGGGGCAGGTCGACGGCGAGCACGGGGCCGACCGGTTCTTGCTGCCCCGACCCGCGGCCTCCTCCGCTGGACCACCCGGGTTCACGGCTCGACCGAAGCGCACAGCCAAGCCGCACGGGCGGATCGCGTGCCGCGGCGGGAGCGGGCCGGGTCGGGGGCTGTCAGCCCGGTGTGTTCCTCAGCCCGCCGAGGCGTTCTTGACCCAGCAGACCTCCCACTGGTGGCCGTCGGGGTCCTCGAAGACGCGCTGGTAGAAGAAGTCCGCGTCCCACGGTGCGGAGTACTCCCGGCCACCCGCCTCGACGGCGCGGTCCACCATGCGTTCGACCTCGTCGCGGGTGTCGACGAAGATGCCGAACACGGCTTCGGTGTCGGTTGCGGTGTCGACGGCGTGCTTCTTGGTGACGACCTCGAACGAGGACGGGATGTGCAGGAGCACCTGGGCATCACCGATGAGCATCGTGGCGAAGTTGTCGTTGGTGAAGGCGGGGTCGAAGTCGAGCCCGATCGCGGTGAAGAAGTCCTTGGCGCGGTTGAGGTCCGCGACCCGCAGGATGGTGAAGAAGCGGTGTTCCACTGTTCCTCCCGGAAGGTCAGGCCGCGCCCCAGCGGGACACGAAGTCCCTGTCGAACCCGTGGGCCGCGTGGTAGAAGTAGTCGGCGGCGGACAGGTGCGGTGCCTTGCCGCGGTTGCGTTCGGCCTGTCGCAGGATCTGCTCGCCGATGGACGTGTTGATGTCCAGCCGGGGGAACGCGTCGTTGATCACCGCGGCTTCCTCGTCGGTGATGTGGTCGGCGTTGTGGCCGAAGTCGAGTCCGGTGCCGACGTGGGTGAGGTCGCAGACGACGCCGCGGCGGGTGACGATGCCGGGGCTGGTGTGCAGGGCGATCGCGTCCCACACGGTGTCGACCACCTCGGCGGCGATCCCGTGCCCGGTCAGGAATTCCGCGGCCAGGTCGGCACCCGCGACCTCGAAGCGGTCCGGTCGGGCCTCGCCCTCCTCGGAGAGCCCGAGGTCGTGCAGCACGGTCGCGTAGAACAGCGTGTCGTCGTCGTAGTCGACGCCACGGCGCAGCCCGCGCAGGTCAGCGTGCTTGGTGGCGAAGAAGTAGCTGCGCAGGCTGTGGTGTGCGACGGACCGCTCCTCGGCGGCGAGCACGTAGTCGACGGCCGCCTGGCGCAGCGGCGAGGAGAGCAGGTCGGGTTGTGACAACCCGGGCGCGGAAGTGGTCATGCACCAACCATGGCCGCCGCGGGCACGGCCAACCACTGGCAAGAATGCCAATTTGGGATACATTATTGCCATGGTCGGTCATCGCGTCTCGGTTCTCGCCCTCGACGGGGTGCTCTCGTTCGAGCTGGGCATGCCGTTCATGACCATGGGCACCCTCGGCGACCGCTACGCGCTGTCGGTGGTGACACCGACGCGGCAGGGCGTCACCACCGACAGCGGCCTGCGGCTCTCCGCCGCGGGCGCGCTGACCGAACTGGCGGCGGCGGACACCGTCATCGTCCCCGGCTACGCGTTCGACCGCGGCATCCCGGAAAGCGTCGCCGAGGCCCTCCGCGCCTGCCACGACCGCTCGGCCCGCGTGGTGTCGCTCTGCGTCGGCGCGTTCGCACTCGCGCAGTCCGGTCTCCTCGCAGGGCGGAGGGCGACCACCCACTGGAGCCAGGCGGACCGACTCGCGCGGGAGCACCCGGACGTCACCGTGGACCGCGGGGTGCTCTACGTCGATGAAGAGACAGTGCTGACCGCGGCGGGCACGGCCGCGGGCATCGACCTCTGCCTGCACCTGATCCGCAAGGACCACGGGGCGACCGTCGCCAACCAGGCCGCGCGCAACGTGGTCGCCGCACCCCACCGCGAAGGCGGCCAGGCGCAGTTCATCGAGCACCACCTCCCCGCGGCGGCGGGCACGTCCCTCGCCGCGACCCGCGCCTGGGCGCTGGAACACCTCGGTGAGCCGCTCCTGCTCCGCGAACTCGCCGCCCACGCGCACCTGTCCCAGCGCACGTTCATCCGCCGCTTCGTCGCGGAAACCGGCCTGCCGCCGATGAAGTGGCTCCAACTGGCCCGGATCGACCACGCCAAGCAGTTGCTCGAACACAACGGCGCCACCATCGACGAGGTGGCCCGCAGGAGCGGCTTCGGCACGGCCCAGAACCTCCGCACCCACTTCGCCCAGCACTGCGGGCTGACCCCGTCCGCCTACCGGAACGTGTACGCCCGCGAACCGGCCCAGGACCAGCAGACCTCGGACCCGGGTTCCGACCACGGCGAACCGATCCCGCTCGGGTGACCGGCTCGGCTCCCGACGCGGGGGCGTGCGGGAGCCGAGCGGGGTCGATCAGCGGTCCAGCTTGCCGGACTTGACGAGGGCCGACAGGCGGGACAGGTCGACGGCGAGCACGGGGCCGACCGGATTCTTGCTGTCCCGAACGGCGGCCAGATCCTGCCGCACCTGAACACAGTTGCCGCCGGACCCGCTGAAGCTCGACTTGCGCCACTGCATGGTCACGCCTCCTCCAGGATCGATCGGAGCTCGGTTCGACCTTCGCCAGTGGGAAGGTGCTGCGGTCCGGCATGGCCTAGACCGCACTTCCATGGCTACTCCAACCCGCATCCTTCTGCGCTGGGCCGTTCGGGTTCACATCACGCTCGATCCGCGAAACCGGGACAAGATCGCGACGGAAGCGCACAGGGGGTGGACATGCTCATCGCACGGGTGCCGGTGTTGCCGGGTCACGCACAGGTGGCCATCGGGGACCACGCCTCGGATCCGGATGCCTGGCCGGAGTGGACGGATGACGAGATCGCTCGCGGTGCCGCCGCGTCGGCGAGCATGGTCTACGTCGGTTTGGGTGATCGGTCGGACTTCATCACCGTTGACATCCGCGACGGTGAGCCAGGAGTGGGCGACACCGTCATCTTCGAGGGGTGCTGCACCTCGGTGCACTCACGGTTACCGCACCCGGCACGTCGTCGTCCACCTTCCCGAGTACGCCGACCCGGACATGCCGGACGGGGCGTGGATGAACATCTGAGCCGGTGACCGGCTCGGCTCCCGACGCGGGGGCGTGCGGGAGCCGAGCGGGGGTTGGTCAGCGGTCCAGCTTGCCGGACTTGACGACGGCCGACAGACGGGACAGGTCGACGGCGAGCACGGGGCCGACCGGATTCTTGCTGTCCCGGACAGCGGCCAAGTCCTGCCGCACCTGCACGCAGTTGCCATCGGCACTGAAACTCGATTTGCGCCACTCCATGGTCACGCCTCCTTCAGGATCGATCGAAGCATAGTCTGACTTTCGGCAGTGGAAAGGGCGCTCTGCTCCAGCTTGATCAGCACTTTGGCATAGGGCTCTGCCTGGTCGTCGTGCAGGTAGACCCCACCCTCGGCCACCTCGATGTTCACCACGGGCGTGGTGGTGGGGAACGTCATGTAGAGCCACGAGTGGCTGATCAAGCCGAGCGGCAGGTGTTCCGGCACAACCCGGACGGAGATTCCCCGGTCGCGGGCGTCCAAGAGGTGGCTGAGTTGCCTTCGGTGGGTTACAGCACCCCCGAACGGTGTCCGCAGCGCCGTCTCGCTGATGTAGGCGCCGTACTCCACCGTGCCGAGGATCTGCTGTCGCCTGCGTCTGGCCAGCCACCGCAACTCCGCGACTTCCCGTGACCAGCCCAAAGAAAGGATCAGCGCCATGGCGTAGTCCTCGATCTGGAGCAGGCCCGGCACCAGCGTCACCGCCCAGTCGGTGAGGCTGTCGGCATCGACGGCGTAGCTGGCCAGCGTGCCGACTTCGGCGGGGACGCCGGGCAGGGGGCGGTCCCACCACCCGGAGGCGTTCTCGGCTCTGGCTTCGGCGATGATGTCCCTGCGCTCATCGGCGGGGATGCCGTAGACGGTGAGCATCATCGCCACCTCCTCGGTGTCGATGACGCGCTTGCCGTTCTCGATCCTCGACATGGTCGCCAGGCCCCAGCCCAGGAGCTTGGCGGCGGCTTCGAGGCTCAAGTCCGTGCGCTCCTTGCGGATCGCGCGCAGGCGGGCGCCGATGATGCGGTCTCTGGGCCTCGGGGGTTGTCGCTTGCCCGACATGGTGTTGCCTTTCCACCCCTGGAAGGACGGATACCTTCCTGAAAGTGGAATCTACCTCACTCTGCGTGCCCGCCAGCGGCGCGACACTCCCACCGCCACGGGTTAGGCCACTTGCCCCGCTGTCCAGCGGAGTGGGGCCACCGGTGTCACCATCGTGTATATGAGCTACCCGGAGAGCGATCCCGAGCGGACCAGGGCCTTCCCGCCGCAGGAGCAGTACGTCGCACCCCGGCAGCAGCCGCCTCCCGGCCAGTACGGGCCGCCGGACGAGGAGGTCGTGCACGAGCGGGTGAGGGATACCCACGCCCAGCGGTGGCGCACGATTCGGATGATCACCTCGGCGGTCACCTTCATCACCGGGTTGTTCGCGGTGGTGCTGGTCGCGCAGATCATCCTGACGCTCGCCGAAGCCAACCCCTCCAACGGGTTCGCCGGGTTCATCAGCGACTTCTCCGGGGCCGTCTCGCTCGGGTTCGACGGGCTGTTCACGCCGGGCTCGGCGAAGCTGGCCACCCTGCTCGACTACGGGCTGGCCGCGATCGTGTGGCTGCTGATCGGTGCGGCGATCAACTTCCTGATCCGCCGGTTCGCCTCGCCGGGGCCGCAGCGCGAGGTCCGCTACCGCCGCAGCGTCGAATAAGCCCCGAACGACCACGGACCGGCCGCCCGAGCACTCGGGCGGCCGGTCCGTCTCGTCAGACCTCCAGGACGGCGAACGTGTCGGCGGGCAGGACCACCGTGTCCACCCCGACCTGCACGCCCTCGGCGGCCAGCAGGGTCGACACCGCCGCCACCGGCAGCGACACCTCCGCCCCGGACAGGTTCACCGCCACCCGCAGGCCGCCCCGGTGCAGCAGCAGCCAGCCGTCCCCGGCCTCGACCACGAAACGGTCCAGGCGGGGGTCGCTCAGCTCCGGGCGGGCCTTGCGCAGGGCGATGAGCGCCCGGTAGGTCTCGTACACGCCCCGGTGGGCCGGGTCGGCCAGTTCCGCCCAGTTGAGGGTGGAGGCGCGGACCGTGTCGGGGTCCATCGGGTCCGGGACCTCCGACTCGCCCCAGCCGTGCTCGGCGAACTCGCGGCGGCGGCCGGTGCGGACCGCCTCGGCCAGTTCCTCGTCCGGGAACGAGGCGAAGAAGCGCCACGGGGTGGTCGCCGCCCACTCCTCGCCCATGAACAGCATCGGCGTGTACGGCGAGCAGAACAGGATCGCCGCCCCGCACAGCACCCGCTCCGGCGACACCGTGGCGGTGAGGCGGTCGCCGGTGGCGCGGTTGCCGATCTGGTCGTGGTTCTGCAGGTAGGCCAGGAAGCGGTGGCCGGAGGCGGTGCGGGTGTCCAGCGGCCTGCCGTGCGAGCGCTTGCGGAACGACGACCACGTGTCGACGTGGTAGAACGCCCGGCGCAGCGTCGTCGCCAACGCGCCCGGGGTGCCGAAATCGGTGTAGTAGCCGCCCGTCTCGCCGGTCAGGGCGACGTGCAGGACGTGGTGCAGGTCGTCGCACCACTGGGCGGTCAGGCCGTAGCCGCCCGACTCGCGCGGGGTGGTGTGGCGGGGGTCGTTGAGGTCGGACTCGGCGATGAGCGACAGCGGCCTGCCCAGGGCGGCGGACAGGGCGTCCACTTCGGACGAGAGCTGTTCCAGCAGGTGCGTGGCCCTGGTGTCGCGCAGGGCGTGCACGGCGTCGAGGCGCAGGCCGTCGACGTGGAAGTCGCGGAACCAGCCCAGGGCGTTGTCGATGACGTAGCGGCGGACCTCGTCGGAGTCCGGGCCGTCGAGGTTGAGCGTGGGGCCCCAGATCGTGCTGCCCGCGAAGTACGGGGCGAACTTGTCCAGGTACGCCCCCGACGGGCCCAGGTGGTTGTAGACCACGTCCAGCACCACGCCCAGCCCGCGCCGGTGGCAGGCGTCGACGAACTGCTTGAACGCCGTCGGGCCGCCGTAAGGCTGGTGGACCGCGCCCCACAGCACACCGTCGTAGCCCCAGCCCTCGGTGCCGTCGAAGGCGTTGACCGGCAGCACCTCCACCAGGTCGACGCCCAGCTCCACCAGGTGGTCCAGCCGCTCGATGGCGGCGTTGAAGGTGCCCTCCTCGGTGAAGGTGCCGATGTGCAACTCGTAGAGCACCGACCCGGCCAGCGCGCGGCCGGTCCAGCCCGCGTCGGTCCAGTCGAACGTGCGGTGCTCGTAGCGCCGCGACGGGCCGTGCACGCCCTCGGGCTGCCACAGCGAACGCGGGTCCGGGTAGCTCTGCTCCTGGTCGTCGAGCAGGAACGCGTAGTCGGTGCCCGCCCCGGTGCCGGGGACCTCGACGTGCCACCAGCCCGCGTCGTCCCTGGTCATCTCGTGGAGCTGGGCGCCGGTGGCGAGGCGGACCCGGTCGCGCTCGGGGGCCCAGACGGAGAAGTGCTCGGGGTTCACGCCTGTCCTCCCACCAGCAGGGCCACGGGGTAGTCCGACAGCAGGTCGGCGAGCCCGCCGTCGCTGCGGCGACCGGTCAGCGCGTCGGTCCACCCGCCGTCCGGCAGGTCGAGCCGGGTCTCACCCCACGCCGGGGCGTGGACGGGCAGGCGGGTGGCGACGGCGATCAGGCCGGTGCGCTCGAAGGCGACGACGTGCTCGGCGGCGGTGCCCGTGGCGGTCACCGGGCGGTAGCCGGTGAACAGCTCGGGGCGGTCGCGGCGCAGCCGCAGCACGGTGCGCACCAGGTGCAGCTTGGCCGCGCCGGTGTCGTCGACCGGCGGGAGCCAGCCGCCGTCGAGGCGGGCCAGCAGCGCGCGCCGCTCGGCGAAGTCCACGTCGCGGCGGTTGTCCGGGTCGACCAGGGACAGGTCCCACAGCTCGGTGCCCTGGTAGACGTCCGGGATGCCCGGCCCGGCGAGCTGCAAGAGCTTCTGGCCCAGCGCGTTCGACCAGCCGTGCGGGGTGATCTTCTCGGCGAAGGCGCGCACCTCAGCGGACAGCTCCGGGTCGGCGAGCACGGCGGCGGACCAAGCCTGCACGGCCGCCTCGAACTCCTCGTCGTGGTCGACCCAGGTGGTGCGGACCTTGGCCTCCTTGGCGGCCTTGTCCAGGTACGCCGAGAGCCGCTCCGGGCCGATCGGCCACGCGCCGAGCAGGGTCTGCCAGGCGAGCAGGTTCAGCGTGGGCTCGTCGATGCCCAGCTTCCCCGTCCAGCGGCGCACGGCGGCGGCGAACTCCTCGGGCAGCTCGGCCAGCACGGCCAGGCGGGCGCGCACGTCCTCCGACCGCTTGGTGTCGTGGGTGGACAGGGCGGTCATCGCCTCCGGCCACCGCGCCTCGCGCTCGGCCTGCGCGGCGTGGAACTCCGCGACCGGCACGCCGAAGTGGTCCGGGCTGCCGCCGACCTCGTTGAGGCCGACGAACCGGGAGTAGCGGTAGAACGCGGTGTCCTCGGTGCCCTTGGCCACCACCATGCCGGAGGTCTGCTGCACCCGGGTGGCCAGCTCGCCGGTCGGGTCGGCGCGCACCTGGGTGTCCAGGGCGGCCACCGCCTCGGCCAGCTCCGGCCACGCCGTGCGCACCCGCTCGACCGCGGCGGCCCAGTTCGCCTCGCCCTCCGGCAGGTACGAGCGGTACACCGGGAAGGCCACCATCAGCTCGGCCACCGCGCGCCGGGCGTCCATCGGGTCGACCCCGGTCACCAGGTCGGCGATGCGGCGCACCTCGGCGGCCAGCGACGTGGTGGTGATGAGCTGCCTGCACTCCTCGCGCAGCAGCTCGAAGTCGGTCGGCACGCCCAGGGAGCGGGCCAGCTCGGTGAACGGCGCCTCGGCGGCCGGGTCGACGAACACCCCGCACACCTCGCGCAGCGCGTCGTAGCCGGTGGTGCCCGCGACCGGCCACGAGTCCGACAGCTTCTCGCCCGGCTCCAGGATCTTCTCCAGCACGATCCAGCAGCCCGCCCGCTCGGCCAGCCGCTTGGCGTACCCGCCGGGGTCGGCGAGGCCGTCCGGGTGGTCCACCCGCAGGCCCTGCACGTCGCCCTCGGCGACCCAGCGCAGCACCTCGGCGTGCGTGGCGTCGAACACCTCCGGCTTCTCCACGCGCACCCCGGCCAGGGTGGTGACGTCGAAGAACCGGCGGTAGTTCAGCTCCGCCCCAGCCCGGCGCCAGTCCACCAGGCGGTAGTGCTGCCGCTCGTGCACCTCGCGGGCGTCGTCCCCCTCGGTGCCGGGGGCGATCGGGAACTCGTGCTCGTAGTAGGTGAGCTTGCCGTCCTCGACCGCCAGCTCGGTGATGTCGTCATCGGAGCCGAGGACCGGCAGCAGCACCGGGAACGACTCGATGTCGAAGTACCCCGCGTACGCCGAGTCCGGGCCGTGCTCCAGCACGTCCCACCACCAGGCGTTCTGCGACGGCACCTCCACGGCCATGTGGTTGGGCACGATGTCGACCACCAGGTCCAGGCCCAGCTCGCGCAGCCGGGCGACCAGCGCGCGGCGGCCGTCCTCGCCGCCCAGCTCCGGGTTGGCCCTGGTCGGGTCGACGACGTCGTAGCCGTGCGTCGACCCGGCGGTGGGGGTCAGGATCGGCGAGGAGTACAGCGCGCCGACCCCGAGGTCGGCCAGGTAGTCGGCGATGGCGGCGGCGTCGGGGAAACCGAACGCCGGGCGCATCTGGACGCGGTAGGTCGACCTCGGGGCCACCTTCTACTCCGTTCCGGTGCGGCGCAGCACGATCAGCGAGCGGGACGTCAGGGAGAGCTTGGTGTCCTTGGTGATCACCCTCGGCTCCGGCGCGGACACCTCGCCGGTGGCGGTGTCGAGCACCACCTCCCACTCGGCGCCGTAGTCGCCGTCGGGCACGGTGACGTCGATGTCCTCGTGGTGGGCGTTGAAGCACATCAGGAACGAGTCGTCGGTGACCCGCTCGCCGCGCTGGTCCAGGTCGGGGATGCCGTCGCCGTTGAGGAAGGTGACGATGCAGCGGCCGAAGCCCGAACCCCAGTCCTCGTCGGACATCTCGTCGCCGGTGGGGGTGAACCAGGCGATATCGCGCAGCTCGTCGCCGCGCCGGATCGGCCTGCCCGCGAAGAAGCGCCTGCGCCGGAACACCGGGTGCTTGGCGCGCAGGGCGATCACCCCGGCGGTGAAGTCGACCAGGTCGGCGTTGGTCTCCGCCAGCGACCAGTCCACCCAGGACAGTTCGCTGTCCTGGCAGTAGCCGTTGTTGTTGCCCTGCTGGGTGCGGGCCATCTCGTCACCGTGCAGCAGCATCGGCACGCCCTGGGACAGGAACAGGGTGGCGATGAGGTTGCGCCGCTGCCTGGCCCGCAGGTCGTTGACCTCGGGGTCGTCGGTCGGGCCCTCGACGCCGCAGTTCCAGGAGCGGTTGTCGTCGGCGCCGTCGCGGCCGTCCTCGCCGTTGGCCTCGTTGTGCTTCTCGTTGTAGGAGACCAGGTCGTTGAGGGTGAAGCCGTCGTGCGCGGTGACGAAGTTGATCGAGGCGAACGGCTTGCGGCCGTCCTCCTGGTAGAGGTCCGAGGAGCCGGTGATGCGCGAGGCGAACTCGCCCAGGGTCGCGGGCTCACCGCGCCAGAAGTCGCGGGCGGTGTCGCGGTACTTGCCGTTCCACTCCGTCCACAGCGGCGGGAAGTTGCCCACCTGGTACCCGCCGGGGCCGACGTCCCACGGCTCGGCGATCAGCTTCACCTGGGAGATCACCGGGTCCTGCTGCACGATGTCGAAGAACGCCGAGAGCCGGTCGACGTCGTAGAACTCCCTGGCCAGGGTCGCGGCGAGGTCGAACCGGAACCCGTCGACGTGCATCTCGGTGATCCAGTACCGCAGCGAGTCCATGATCAACTGGAGGGTGTGCGGGTTGCGCACGTTCAGCGAGTTGCCGGTGCCGGTGTAGTCCATGTAGTACCGCTGGTCGTCCTCGACCAGGCGGTAGTAGGCGTCGTTGTCGATGCCGCGCATGGACAGCGTCGGACCCAGGTGGTTGCCCTCGGCGGTGTGGTTGTAGACCACGTCGAGGATGACCTCGATGTTCGCGTCGTGCAGGGTGCGCACCATCGACTTGAACTCGGCCACGTGCGCGCCCTGCTCGGTCGAGGTCGCGTAACCGGAGTGCGGGGCGAAGAAGCCGATCGTGTTGTAGCCCCAGTAGTTGCGCAGCCCCTTCTCCTGGAGGCCGTGGTCGTGCAGGAACTCGTGCACGGGCATCAGCTCGATGGCGGTCACGCCGAGCTTCTTCAGGTGCTCGATCACCGCCGGGTGCGCCAAGCCCGCGTAGGTGCCGCGCATCTCCTCGGGCACGTCCGGGTGGCGCATGGTCAGGCCGCGCACGTGCGCCTCGTAGATGACGCTCTCGTTGTACGGGGTCTTCGGCGGGCGGTCGTTGGCCCAGTCGAAGAACGGGTTGATCACCACCGACTTGGCGGTGTGCTTGGCCGAGTCCTCGTCGTTGCGCTGCTCGGGGTCGCCGAACTGGTAGCCGAAGACCGACTGGTCCCAGTCGACCTCGCCGTCGACGGCCTTGGCGTACGGGTCGATCAGCAGCTTGTTCGGGTTGCAGCGCAGGCCGCGCTCCGGGTCGTGCGGTCCGGTGACCCGGTAGCCGTACTTCTGCCCCGGCAGCACACCGGGCAGGTAGGCGTGCCAGACGAAGCCGTCGACCTCGGGCAGCCGCACCCGGTGCTCGGTGCCGTCGTAGTCGAACAGGCACAGGTCGACGCGGGTCGCCACCTCCGAGAAGAGGGCGAAGTTCGTGCCCGCGCCGTCGTAGGTGGCGCCGAGCGGGTAAGGGGTTCCAGGCCAGGGGCGCACACAGTCTCCTCGGTCATGCCCAGGCCGGACTCCGGCCGAGAGGGCTGTCGTCATCACCATATGGGGCGGGGAAGCCTCCCCGCCGGATGGCGTGGCGGGGTCGGCGGGGAGTGATGGTCGTCGGAACAGTCGTCGGTCAGTCGTCGATCGTCACAGGCGTCGGTCAGTCGTCGGATCAGTCGTGGCCCCGGCCGCTCCCGCTCACCTCGACCGGGTGGTCCACCTTGGTCGCGCCCCTGGGGCGCTCCTGCACGGCGGACGCGGGGGTGGTCGACGATCCCCGGCCGCGCGCCGGGGTGGGGGGCCGCACGACCGCGGTGGCGCCCCCGGTGCGCGTCGCCGTGGTCGGCGACGGACCGAACGGCACCGGCGCGACGGCGACCGGGGCCTCCTGCGAGCGGGCCTGCTGGCGCGGGGCGCCGGGCAGGGTCGCGGTCACCGCGGCCAGCCCGCCGAACAGCAGCGCCCCGGTGAACAGGGCGGCGCGCAGCACGGTCGTCGGGCGCTTGTCCGCCGCGACCAGGGGAATCCGCACGGTGGTGGCCCGGGGCGCAGGCACCTGCCGGGTCGGGGCGACCGCGGGGCGGCGGGCCAGCGGGCCGCGCAGCGCGCAGTGCGCCAGCCTGCGCGCCACCTCGGCCATGTCCGGGCGGTCGGCGGGCTCGCGCAGCGTCATCGCCGCCAGCGTGTCCGCCCACACCCGGGGCAGCCACTTCGGGATGCGCGGCGAGCGCGACAGCCGGGCGATGGCGGCCTCGATGTCGGACCCGGTGAACTCCGGCTCCCCGGTCAGGCACTCCAGCAGCACCAGGCCCAGGGAGTACACGTCGCCCGCCGGGCCGGTCTCGGCGCCGCGCACCTGCTCGGGGGCGAGGTAGGCGGCGGTGCCCACGCAGTGCCCGGCCGAGGTCAGCCGCTCGGTGCCCATGGCCCTGGCGATGCCGAAGTCGGCCAGGAAGCAGGTGCCGTCGTGGTCGATGAGGATGTTCGACGGCTTGAGGTCGCGGTGGACGATGTCGCGCGAGTGCACGTAGGCCAGGGTGTCGGCCAGCCGCATCCCGAACCGGGCCACCGAGTCGGCGGGGAGCACGCCCCGGTCCAGGTGCCCGCGCAGGGTGGACCCGTCCACGAGCTGCATGACCAGGTAGGGGCGGGAGTCGTCGGCGCCGATGTCGTAGAGGCGGACCAAGCCGGGGTGCGACAGGCCCGCGAGCAGCCTGGCCTCGGTCTCCAGCCGGGCGATGGTGGCGCCGTCGGCCTTGGGGTGGAACAACTTCACCGCCACCGGGCGGCTGAGCCGCAGGTCGACCGCCCGGTAGACGTCGGCCATGCCCCCCGTGCCCAGCAGGTCGCCGAGGCGGTACCGGCCGTCGAGCGGTGTCCCCGTCGTGCCCATCCCACCTCCACCTCGCCGCCGACTCCGAAGATACCCGGCAACCCCCGCGGGCAAACCGCAGGCGGCCCCGGCGAGCCGTGCCCGATCGGACGCATGGATCACACCTTCCGGGGGTACCAGGGCGTACAACGGGGGTTGCGGTCGCCGGAACCCCGGTTCGACGAAACGCGAGGAGGCGTTATGTCCCTGGAAGACGACGACATCCGCAGTGGACACATCGGTGAGCACGGTCCCGCCGACAGCGGTGCGGGCACGGCCGACCACGGTGCCTCCGGTACCCCGGGCGGTCACGACGGCGGCGCCGACGGCGGTGCTGACGGCGGAGCCGACGGTGGCGCGGACAGCGGAGCCGGTACGGCCGACCACGGCGCCTCGGGCACCCCGGGCGGCCACGACGGCGGCGCGGACGGCGGGGCCGATGGTGGCGCGGACGGTGGTGCTGACAGCGGAGCGGCCGGGCAGGCCGACCACGGCGCCTCCGGTGCTCCGGGTGGTCACGACGGCGGCGCTGACGGTGGAGCCGACGGCGGAGCGGGCCACGGCCCGGCCGATGGCGGCGCGGGCACGGCCGACCACGGCGCGTCCGGCACCCCGGGCGGCCACGACGGCGGCGCTGACGGTGGAGCCGATGGTGGCGCGGACGGCGGTGCCGACGGCGGCGCGGGCCTGTAGACGATGACCCCGATCCCCACCGCCGCGCGGGCGGCGACGGCGGACCGACCGGCCCTGCGCCGGTGCGTGGCCGCCGAGCCGGACGCGTTCGCCGCCGAGCACTGGGGCCGCGCCCCGCTGCTGAGCCCGGCGGGCACGCTGCCCAAGGCGTTCGAGGACCTGTTGACCCTCGGCGACGTCGACGAGCTGCTGTCCCGGCGCGGCCTGCGCACACCGTTCCTGCGGGTCGCCAAGAACGGTTCGGTGCTGTCGTCGGCGCAGTTCACCGCGCCCGGTGGGGTCGGGGCCGAGATCGGCGACCAGGTGTCCGACGACAAGGTGGCGCGCGTGTTCGACCAGGGCGCCACCCTGGTGTTGCAGGGCCTGCACCGGCTCTGGCCGCCGGTGATCGACTTCGCCGCCCAGCTCGGGGTCGACCTCGGCCACCCGGTCCAGGTGAACGCCTACATCACCCCGGCGTCCTCGCAGGGCTTCTCCGCGCACTACGACGTGCACGACGTGTTCGTGCTCCAGGTGGCGGGCGAGAAGCGCTGGCTGGTGCACGAACCGGTGCACGTCGACCCGCTGCGCGACCAGCCCTGGGACCAGCACTCGGCCGCCGTCGCCGCCCGCGCCCAGGAGGAACCGCTGATCGACGAGGTGCTGCGCCCCGGCGACGCCCTCTACCTGCCGCGCGGCTACCTGCACTCGGCGCGCGCCCTGGGCGGCGTGTCCGCGCACCTGACCGTGGGCATCCACGTGCTGACCCGGTTCGCCCTGGTCGAGGCCCTGCTCAAGCTGGCGGGCCGGGACGGGGACCTGCGCGGGTCGCTGCCACTGGGGATCGACGCGGCCGACCCGGACGCGCTGGCCCCGCACCTGGCGGAGACCGTCGAAGCACTCGCCAGGGTGGTGCGGTCCAGCACACCGGGTGACGTGGCCGAGCTGCTGCGCGACCGCGCGTGGTCGGGCAACCGCCCGGCGCCGCTGGCCCCGCTCGCCCAGGTCGCGGCGGCCCAGTCGGTGGCCGAGGGCAGTCGCGTGGTGCTCCGCGCGGGCCTGCGCTCCCGGCTCACCCCGGCCGGGGACCGCGTGCTGCTCGACGTGCCGGGTGACCGGCTGTCGCTGCCCGCCTACACCGCCCCGGCCCTGCAGGCCCTGCTCACCGGCGCCTCGGTGGCGGTGGGCGACCTGCCCGGACTGGACGTCGCCGACCAGACCACGCTCGTGCGGAGGCTGCTCCGCGAGGGCGTCCTGGTCCCCGCGTGACGGCGGAGCGCTGCGCCGCCGCCTGCGTGCGCCGGGGCGACCCGATGACCGCGACCGCTCCCCCGGTGCTGCGCTGGCTGCTGGTCGAGCAGCCCAAGGCGTGGGGCCCGGACCCGTGGCGCGACTGCGACCTGCCCGCCCCGGTGATCGCCGGGCTGGCGGAGCGGGCGGCGGCGGTGGGCGCCCGGGTGCTGCTGATCCGCAAACCCGGCAGGCACACCGACGCCCCGCTGCGCTGGGCCTACGTCGACTCGGTGCGCGAGCTGACCTGGTGGTCGACCTTCACCGACCCGCACGACCTGCTCACCGCGCCCTGGCCCAGCGGCACGCCCACGGCCGAACCGGCGTACCTGGTCTGCGCGCACGGCCGCCACGACACCTGCTGCGCCCTGCGCGGTCGCCCGGTCGCCGCCGCGCTGGCCGCCACCCGGCCCGAGGCCACCTGGGAGTGCTCGCACGTCGGCGGCGACCGCTTCGCCGCGAACCTGGTCGCGCTGCCGCACGGCTTCTACTTCGGGCAGGTGGGTGTGGACGCGGTGACCGGGCTGGCGGACCGGTTCGAGGCGGGCAGGCTCACCGTGCCGCTGCTGCGCGGGCGCAGCACGGTCACCGCCCCGGTGCAGGCGGCCCAGCGGATCGCCAGGGAGCGCACCGGTGAGGACGCCGTGCACGCCTACGCCCCGGTGTCGGTGACCCCGCTCGGGCGCGACCGCTGGTCGGTCGCCCTGGACGGCTTACCGGAGCCGATCCGGCTGCGCGCCACCTTCACGACGTCGGACAGCCCGCTCACCTGCTCCGCCACGGCGAACTCGCGGATGCGCAGCTTCATCGAAGACACCGAGGACACCGAAGACACCGAGGACTGAGCACGCCCGGGGTCAGGCGGCGTCGGCCCGGTCGGCGAGCTTGCGGGCCAGGGCGTGCGCGCGCCGGGTCTGCTTGCGGGCCATGACCCGGAACACCACCAGGTGGATCGGGTACACCGCACGCCAGTACGCCCAGCCGAGCAGCCCCTTCGACCGCAGCGCGCCCACCTGCCACAGCCGGGGCTCGGCGCCGCCCTCGATCCGGTAGCCCAGCCACGCCTCGCCGCAGAACCACTTGTCGGTGTAGAGCACGATGTGGTGGTCGCCGCAGTCGGCGACGGTCCACCAGTCGACGGTCGCGCCGACCTCCACGGTGTCCGGGCGGTGCAGGGTCAACTCCTCGCCGAAGACCTTGCCCAGCCAGATGCGCAGCACCCAGGCCCACGCCCAGCCGTACCAGTGCAGGTCGCCGCCGCAGCGCGACAGGTCGAGCCGGGCGCCCCTGACCTCACCCCGGTCCATGTCCACGCTGGTGCTGAGGTTGAACACGCCGTCGACGACCCCGTTGTCGAAGTCGAACACCTCGTGCGCCACCCGGTCGCGCTGGTCGTCCAGTGCGCGGGTGATCGCCTCGGCCATCGGCACCCGCTCGACGTCGAAGGGGCTGTCGGCCTGGGTGACCACCACGTCGTTGCGCAGGCTGTCGATCAGCGAACCGCTGACCGCCCGGTCCACCGGGGTCACCGCGTGCACCCAGTACGACGACAGCCGGGGCGACAGCAGCGGCACGCGCACGATCCGCCGCCGCCGCAGGCCGCGCACCCTGGCGTAGAGCTGCATCAGGTCCTCGTAGGTCAGCACGTCCGGCCCGCCGACCTCGTGCACCCCCGGCGGCACCCGGTCCTCGTCGGCCGCCTGGCGCAGGCAGGCCAGCAGGTCGGACTCGGCGATCGGCTGCACCCGGGTCCGCACCCAGCGCGGGCACACCATGAACGGCAACCGCTCGGTCAGGTAGCGCAACAGCTCGAAGGAGATGCTGCCCGACCCGATGACCACGGCCGCCCGCAGCTCCACCACCGGAACCCCGGTCTCGGCCAGCAGTTGCCCGACCTCCTGCCGCGACTCCAGGTGCTCGGACAGCCCCTCGTCGCCCAGGCCGCCGAGGTAGACGATCCGCCGCACCCCGGCCGCCGCGGCGGCGTCGGCGAAGGAACGGGCCATCGCCCGGTCCCGGTCGGCGAAGTCGGCGCCACCGGCCATCGCGTGCACCAGGTAGTAGGCGGTCCGCACCCCGTCGAGGACACCGGTCAGCGCGGCGGTGTCGGCCACGTCCACCGCCGAGGACCGCACGCTGCCGCCGTTGGGCAGCGAGTCCAGGTGCCTGCCCAGCGCCAGCACCGACTCCCCCGCGGCGTCGAGCGCGGCGACCAACCGCTGCCCGACGTACCCGCTCGCCCCCGCGACCGCGATCGTCATGTCAGCCGCAGGTGCCGGGTGAAGGTGCGCACGGACCCGAACGCGGAGTGCCACCCGGCCGTGCCCGCGCCCCGGGACCGGGCCAACCGGTCCTGCCAGGCCGCGTGCCCCACCGCCACCCTGATCGCGGTGTGGCTGGAGCGCTCGCGCAGCGCGGCGGCCATCAGCGGCACCAGCTCCGCGCGGATCGCGTCGTCGTCGAGGTCGGGGGAATCGACCAGGTGCGGGTTGCGGCCGAACAGGTCGACCGTCATGGCGCAGGCCAGTTCGCGGTCGCGGACGCAGCAGTCGAAGGCGCGGAACACGAAGTTCAACAACCGGTCGTGCTGCTCGCCCCACACGACGCCCGCCACGTGCGGCCCGAAGGTCGCCATGCAGGTTCCCCCAAACGGTCGGATCAGGACCCCCGACGGTAGTCCCGGGACCGGGCGCCCACCACTCGACGGGGCCGCCGCCCGACCGGTCTCCCGGGCGCTGATCGCTACCGTGGACCGATGAGCGGACACGTGCTGATGATCACCACCTGGGACGACGTCGAGGCGGCGACCCGGCTCGCGGAATCGTTGGTGGGAGCGCGCCTCGCCGCGTGCGCGCAGGTGGTGGGGCCCGTGCGCAGTGTTTACCGGTGGGAGGGGGCGGTGACCTCGTCCACCGAGTGGCAGCTCCACGTCAAGACCACCGGGGAGCGGGTCGCGGAGGTGACCGAGCACATCGTCGCCCAGCACGGGTACGACGTGCCGGAAGTCATAGCCGTTCCCATCACCGGTGGCCACCGCGCCTACCTCGACTGGGTGACGGCCGAGACCGGCTGACCCCGGGCTCAGGGGGCGGTGGTGACGCCGCGGTTCACCAGTTCCTCGCAGCTGCGGACGACCACCAGTGCCGCCCGGCGGGCCCGGGAGTCCCGGCGAGGGTCCTCGGCGTGGGCCCGCCAGCGCAGGACGGCGGTGTGGGCGTCGTCGGAGACGGCGAGGCGGGCGGCGGGGGTGGTGCCCTGGGCGCCGAGGAGGTAGCGGGCTTCGGCGACCTCCTCGCCCAGGGAGACGCGGCCGGTGTCGAGGTCGGCGAGGAGGCGCAGTTCGCGCAACTCGTGTGCGCCGACGAGGACGCGTTCCACCTCGGCGGCCAGGGCGGGGGCGCGGGGTTCCCGGCGCAGCACCGCCTCCAGGCCGAGCAGGGCGGTGCGGGCGCGCAGCACCGGGGAGCGCTCGGCGAAGCGGGTGCCGATGGCGGTGCGCAGTTCGGCGATCCCGCTGGCGCGCACCAGTTCCGCCGCCAGTGCGGCGCCGGTCAGGCCGCGCCGCGCCTGGGTGGCGGCGAGGCGGACGCCGAAGAGGCCGAGGCGGGCCAGCAGGGCGGGACCCTCCGCGGGGAAGGCGGCGGCGAACCGGTCCGCCGACAGCAGCACCGGGTCCAGTTCCGCCCTGGGCACCCGGCCCAGCGCCGCCAGCGCGGACGCCTCGGTCGGGGTCAGCAGGGACGCGCCCAGGGCCAACGACCCCGCCACGGCCAACACGTCCTGGCACAGGCCGCCCAGTTCGGCCGAGCGCGCCCGGCGCCGCGCCACCTGCCGGGCGGACACCAGGGCGTCGACCCGGCCACCACCCAGTTCGTCCGCGCGGGAGAGGACGACCAGCGTCGACACGGCGGCGGCGGGGCGCAGGGGGCGGGTGTCGGCGGCCGGGTGCGGCAGCAGGTGCACGACCGCGTCGGTGTCGGGTTCGGGGGCGTCCACCAGCTCCACGTCGCCGGGCCAGTCCACGGTGAGGCGGTCGGTGCCCGGGGGGACGGGTTCGCCGACCACGGCGTTGAGCAGGGTCGTGCGGCCCGAGCGCGGGGGGCCGGTGATGGTGACCCGCAGCGGTCCGGTGAGCCGGGCCATCGCGGTGCCCAGGAATGCCTCCGCGCGCGGGCTGTCGCGGTAGTGCGGCAGCGCCCGTTCCAGCAGCGACCACGCCGCCTCGGCGAGGTTCACGCGCTCAGCGCCGGGGCGGGCCGCTGGGCGCGGATCTCCTCGACCCGCCTGCGCAGGGCCAGGAGCTGCTCCAGCCCGCGCCGCACCTCCGCCGCGCGGGAGGCGCGGCGGGCGGCCTCGGTGTCCAGGTCGAGCTTGATCGCCCTGGCCGACTGGGTGGCCTCGCCGCGCAACTGCTGGGCGACGGCGGCGAACCGGTCGCGCAGGGCGCGGTGGATCACCCGGGTGGCGTCCTTGGTCTCCTTGCCGTAGGAGAGGAAGAAGTCGTCCACGTGGCGCTGGGCGGTGGTCTTGGCGATGGCCTGCCTGCGCTTGAGCCGGGCCCCGCGCTCCTCGAAGACGCTGCGCGCGCCGAAGGCCACCCCGGCGCCGACGGAGAACGGGTTGATCAGCGGCAGCCCGGCCAGCGAGGTCGCCAGGCCGGACATCAGCAGGCCGCTGTAGGACCCGCGCAGGCCGACGAACAGCTTCTGCGGGGTGCTGAACTTCTCGATGTTCGGCGTCCGCAAGGCGCCCACGTGGTTCTCCGAGACCTCGCGCAGCAGGTCGGAAGACCACGCGGACCCGGACGCGGCGCCACCCACCCGGCTGTGCCTGGCGATGCGGGCGGCGGTCCACTCGAACCGCTCCAGCAGCCAGTCGGAGTGCACCTCGGCGACCGCGGTCAGGTTCTCCCGCATCCACTCCTCGAACTCCGGCCACACCTTCGCCGGGTCGGCGACCTCGAAGTAGTCGTCGACCTCGCGCAGGATGCGCCGGGTGCGGTCGCGCAGGTCGTAGTCCATGTCGGCCATCAGGTCGGCCACGTCGTCGGCGAGCCGGGTCTGCCAGCGGGCGGCCTCGCGCGCCAGCTCCTCCACCCGGCGGCCCGCGGCGTGCCAGGCGGCGGTGGCGGCCGGGTCGGCACCGGGCTGACCGGCGTCGAACTCCGCGCGCAGCGGCACGATCAACTGGTCCAGCGCCAGGCCGCTGGTCGCCGCCGCGGCGGCCGCGGCCACCCGGCTCGGGTCGGCCAGGATCTCCCGGCGCAGGCAGTCGATCAGCTCGGCGAAGCCGGACTCGGCGTTGAGCCGCTTGTCCCCGGCCTTGGCCGCGGCCAGCCGCAGCACCGACGACACCGGCAGCAGCGGCGCGGCGATGCCCGCCTCGGCCAGCAGCCTGCGGTCGACCTCGGCCACCCGCCGCCAGGCGGGCACGATGTCGATCTTCGTCAGGGCCACCAGCACGGTCGGGCACAGCCTGCTCACCTGGGCGAGCAGGTCGATCTCCAGCGCGGACAGCTCGCCGGTGGCGTCGGAGACCAGCAGCACCGCGTCCGCCTCGGCCAGCACCGCCATCGCGCGCGCGGTGCGCGGGCAGCCCGGGTCGCCGATGCCGGGCGAGTCGACCAGCACCAAGCCCTGGCCCAGCAGGGTGCGCGGCAGGCCGATCTCGGCGCGCAGCACGTCGTCGCGGACCAGGGCGAGCTTGTTGGCCCGGGCGGTGGCGGTCTCCACCGGGCCCGCGTCGGCCGGGTCGGCGGCGCCGCCGATGGCCGGGCGCTCGTCGGTCACCACGGTGGCGGTGGGCCGCTCGGCGTGCCGCACGACGGCGGGCACGGCGGTGGTCCGGTCGTCGCCGACCGCGCAGACCGGGGCGTTGAGGAGGGCGTTGACGAGCTGGCTCTTGCCCTGCCCCGGGGTGCCCACGACGGCGACCCGGCGGCCCGGATCCAACAGTCGCATTCGACGGTCCAGCAACCGATTCACCAGATCAGGGCGTCGACCCGCCGCGCACGCACGGACAGTGTCGTCAAGAAGCGCGAGCCACGGTGGAACTGTCACCTATAAGAGTGTGCCGTAACTTATCTGTGACAGAAACAGGGCGGGGTCCACCACTCGGATGGACCCCGCCCAGTTCAGTAATTCATTCACGTTCCCGGCTCCCGGTTGCCCGGGAGCGCCGGATCAGTGACCCAGGTGCAGACCGTCGGTCAGGCCGCCCACCTCGGGCAGCGCGTCCTCGACACCGTGCACCAGGTCGCCCAGCGGGCTGGCGTCCACGACGCCGCCCAGGGTCTCCGGCAGGTGCGCCAGGTCCGGCAGCGGGTTGACGACCGGCAGGTCCGGCACGTCGACGGGGAGGTCGGTGGGCAGGTCGACCGGCAGGTGCGACAGGTCCGTCGGCAGCTCGGTCGGCAGGTCCGACAGCTCCGGCAGCGCCGGGACGGCGGGCAGCCCGGCGGGCAGGTCCGACAGCTCCGGCAGGGCCGGGAGGGTGCCCAGGCCGTCCAGGGCGTCCAGGCCGTCGGTCAGCGGGGCGGTGCCGGTGGACAGCGCGTCCGAGACCGGGGCGGTGGCGCCGGTGAGGAAGCCGCCGAGGCCCGCCGGGGCCGCGCCGGAGGCCAGGTCGACGGTCTCGCCGACGAGCCTGCCGCCCGCGGAGACGAAGTCGGCCACGGTGCCCGCGGACAGGTCGCCGCCGCGCAGGGTCTCCGCGTCGAGCAGGTTGCCCGGGTCCACCAGGTCGGCCGGCTCCGGGGTGGACACCCCGTGCACGCCGACGCTCAGGTCGGACAGGTCCACCTCGCCCAGCGGGGTGTCCAGCTCGGCGCCGAGGGCCAGGTCACCGGCGGCGTAGTCGAGGCCGCCCTCGACCCCCAGCACACCCGCGTCCAGGTCGGTGCCCGCCGCGAGGGCGTCGCCACCGGTCTGCACGCCCGCCCAGACGGCCTCGGTCTCCAGGCCCGCGTCGGCCTGGAGGCCGCCGTGGTCCAGACCCAGCGCCGCACCCGCGGACAGGTCGTCGGTCTCCACGCCCGCGCTGGTGTAGACGCCGTCGCGGCTCGCGTCGAGCGAGGCACCCGCGGACAGCGCGTCGGTCTCCGCGCCCGCCGTGGCGTGCACGCCCTCGGTGGAGGCGTCGAGCGCGGCACCGGCCGTCAGCACGTCGGTCTCCACGCCCGCGACCGCCTGCGTGCCGTCCTCGGTGAGGGCGTCCAGGGCGACGCCCGCCTCCAGCTCGTCGGTGTCGAGCACCGCACCCGCGGCCACACCGTCGGTGGTGTCCAGCTTGGTCTCGTAGGCGGCGAGGTCGGTCTCGCCGTGGGTGCCCGCCTGGACGCCCTCGAAGCCCGCGGCGAACGCGCTGCCGCTGGCGAGGTGGTCGGACTCGACCGCGAGGTGGCCCCTGGCGCCCTCGGTCGAGGCGGCGAAGGCACCGTGCGCGGTGGCCTGCTCGGTGGTCACGTCGACGTACCCGGCGGCGGTGCCGTCGGTGCCCGCGGCGACGCCCGCCTGGCCCTGCGCGTACTCGGACTCGAACACGGTGTCGAGCGCGGCACCGTCGGAGCCCGCGGCCAGCCAGGTGGTGGCCCCGCCCTGCTCGGTGTCGACGTCGAACTTGCCGTCGAAGCCCTCGTCGGAGTGGACGCCGGTCGCGGTGGCGGTGGCGACGTCGGTGTCGACCTGGCCCGCGAACGCGGCCCCGCCCACCTCGGCCACGGCCTGGAGCTGGGCGATGGCGTCGTCGCCGTCGGTCGGGATGGCGAGCTCGATGCCCTGGCCGTCGCCGACCGGCGCGTAGTCGACGACCAGCGGGATGACGTCCTGCACGTCCTGCGCGGTCACGTCGCCGAGGCCCGCGTCGCCCAGCGCGGCGGCCGGGTTCGCGGCGAACGCGGACCGAGCGGCGTCGTCGGTCAGCAGGTTCAGCACGAAGTCGTGCAGGGTCTGGTCCTGGGCAGACAAGAAACGATCTCCTCTATACGCAAAGAAAGCTTGGTGTGCCCGAGGTCGGGGGCATCGACCCCGGGCTGACGACAACAACGCTAGGGATCGGGGGGTCCCCTGCCATCGGGGAACACACCCTGTTGCGCCCCCTACCCGAAAGAGCGACAACATTTCACCT
>NZ_JAJCXD010000039.1:0-42517 GCF_021056305.1 Actinokineospora sp. PR83 | reverse complement strand
CGGTGGGGTGTGGGTGCGGTGGGGTGTGGGTGCGGTGGGGTGTGGGTGCGGTGGGGTGCGGGCGCGGTGGGGTGCGGGCGCGGCGGGGTGCGGGCGCGGCGGGGTGCGGGCGCGGCGGGGTGCGGGCGCGGTCAGGCGGTGCTGGGGGCCGGGTGGGCGTCCAGCCAGCGGCGGGCCTTCTTGGCGGCTCGTTTGAGGGCGCTGCGTTCGCCGAGGTAGTCGGCGGCCATTCCCACGACCGGCAGCAGTCCCACCGCCTTGTGGTAGAAGCGGCCCTGGGGGCGCTTGTCGAGTTCGTCGCCCAGGGCGTAGAGGGTGCGGCCGAAGCGCCAGAGGGTGTTGGTGGCGGCCTTGACCGTGATCTTGCCGTGTTTGCGGGCTGATTCGTCCAGGTCGCCGGTGAGTTCGGCGGTGGTGGCGTCCTCTTGTTCCCTGGTGAGGTGGTCGTCCTTGCCCGCGGCCAGGTCGGGGTCGATGTCGCGTTCGAACAGGACCGCGGCGATGAGGCGGACCCGGTCGGCCTGGTCGGTGATGCCGTGTTCGGCTGCCATGGCCGACAGCAGGAGGCCCTGGCCCGCCGTGGCGAGGGCGTCCTGGATGGGGAGGCGGTCGGCGAGGGCGCCGCCGAGGCCGGGGATGGAGGCCAGGAGGACCGTGAAGCGGCCCACCCGGTTGACCCACCAGTTGTCGCGTTCGGTGACCGTCATCTCCGACCACGCCTGGGTGCCGGGGACCTTGAGGCTCTCCAGGCCGTCCAGGAGCTTCTCGCGGCGGGACCTGTCCACCGTGGCCAGGGCCTTGGCGTCCTCGGCGTCGCCCGTGGACGCGGGGAGGGCCTCGGTGGCGGGGCGGGTTGCGGAGGGGAGGACCCGGCGGACCAGGCCCAGGGGGTCGGACTCGCGCAGGGCGGAGAGCAGCGGGGTGGTGGCCCGGACGAATGGGCGCAGGACCGTCACGACCTGCCTGTCGGTGATCGCCTCAGCCACCGCTACCGCCTCCCTTGCCTGCCGACCTGGCCAGCACATCGCCGATCTTGACCGTGGCCGGGAACGCTCCGCCCGCGAGCAGCAGCAGTGTCCGCCAGTCGGCGATCACCACCATGTCGCCACCGGGGGTGACGACGACGAAGGCGAACAGGGTGGCCAGCCACGCGTAGAGCGGGCCCGCCGCGACCGATGCCTTCATCTTCAGCCTGCTGGCTCTTACCACCAGCCACGGGAGGGTAAACGCGGCGACGAGGACCGTGACCGGGAAGGGGACGTCGCCCAGCTTCGGCAGGACCGTCCCGTCGAGGCGCAGCGGCAGGAAGAGCAGTTCGTACACGGCGAGCACGGCGCTGAGCACCAGCAGCCCCGCGTACCCGGCCCGCTGCGCCCCGGTCACCGGTCGGCGCCCACGTGCTCGACCGGGGCCAGGCCGCCGAACAGGTCGGTGTCGCCCCCGGTGGTGCCCCTGGCCAGGGTGTAGTACTCGTGGCCCAGGACCGGTTGGGCGATGTCGTTGGTGAGCGAGTAGCTGTGCGCGCCGTCGTCGCCGCGCCAGACGGCGATCTGGGTGGCGTGCGCGCGCAGGGCGCGCAGCTTGGCGGGCAGGTGGTCGGTGACGTCGATGGCGGTGGTGATCTCCGCGTCGTCCACGACCGGGAGTTCGCCCGGGGTGGGGAGGCGCCAGGGGAGGCCCTCGGTGCCGCGGAGGGCGGCGACGCCGTCGGCGGTGGCCCGGGCTGAGTTGACCGCGTAGTACAGGCGGGAGACGTCGGGCAGGTCGGCGAGGGCGGCGGTGGTGATGTCGTGCGCGCGGATGTGGTCGGGGTGGCCGTAGCCGCCGTCGGGGCCGTAGGTGATGACGACCTGCGGGCGGACGTCGGCCAGGACCTCGGCGAGGGCGGCGGCCTGCTCGGCCGGGTCGCCGCCGACGAAGGCGCGCGGGTGGGCGTTGGCGGCGGTGCCGACCATGCCGGAGTCGCGCCAGCGGCCCATGCCGCCGAGGTAGCGGTGGTCGGAGACGCCGAGGGCGGCGCAGGCGGCGCGCAGTTCGCCCACCCGGTACCCGCCGAGCTGGTCGGCGGCGCCCGCGGCGAGCTGGGCCAGCGAGGCGGGGATGATCTCGCCCTCCTCGCCGAGGGTGCAGGTGACCAGGGTGACCTGGACGCCCGCGGCGGCGTAGCGGGCGATCGTCCCGCCGGTCCACAGGCTCTCGTCGTCGGGGTGGGCGTGGACGAGCAGCAGTCGTGGTGGGGCTGTGAGCATGGGGAGGGTCAGCCTTAGGCACGCGTAGGGTCCGGGCGCCGGGGGTGGCACCGGCGCCCGAACCCTACTGCGTCGCTACGGCAGGACGCTGCGCTCCTCGGCGAAGTGGCAGGCCGACAGGGTGGCGCCGTGCGCGACCAGCGGCGGCTCCTCCGCCGCGCAGATCTCCTGCGCCTTCCAGCACCGGGTGCGGAACCGGCAGCCCGAGGGCGGGTCCACCGGGCTGGGCACGTCGCCGGAGAGCACGATCCGCTGCCTGGCCCGCTCCTGGCGCGGGTCGGGCAGCGGGACCGCCGACAGCAGCGCCTGGGTGTAGGGGTGGGTGGGCCGCTCGTAGATGGCCTCCCGGTCACCGATCTCGACGATCTTGCCCAGGTACATGACCGCCACCCGGTGCGAGATGTGCCGCACCACGGACAGGTCGTGCGCGACGAACAGGTACGCCAGGTGCAGGCGCTCCTGGAGTTCCTCCAGCAGGTTGACCACACCGGCCTGCACGGACACGTCGAGCGCGGACACCGGCTCGTCGAGCACGATCAGCTTCGGGTCCAGCGCCAGCGCCCTGGCGATGCCGATGCGCTGGCGCTGCCCGCCGGAGAACTCGTGCGGGTAGCGGTTGCGGTGCTCGGGGTTGAGCCCCACCAGCTCCAGCAGTTCGTCCACCCGGTGCTGCACGTCCTTGGCTGAGTTGACAGAGCTGTCACCGCTGCGGTTCTTGCTATGGATGCGCAGGGGTTCGGAGACGACGTCGTTGACCTGCCAGCGCGGGTCCAGGGAGGCGTACGGGTCCTGGAAGACGATCTGCAGGTCGCGGCGCAGCGGGCGCATCTGCGCGGGCTTGAGCGTGGTCAGCTCGCGGCCCTCGAACCGCACCGAGCCCGAGGTGGGCTTGTGCAGTTGGAGGATGGCCCGGCCGGTGGTGGACTTGCCGCAGCCGGACTCGCCGACCAGGCCCAGCGTCTCGCCCCTGGACAGGTCGAAGCTGACGCCGGACACGGCGTGCACCTGCCCGATGGTGCGCGGGATGATCCCGCCGCCGCGCACCGGGAACGACTTGACCAGGTCCTGGACCCGCAGCAGCGGGGTCGTCGCGTCGGCGCCGGCGGCCGGGGCGGCGGCGGTGTGCGTCTCAGTCATCGGACTTATCCTCCTGCGCCAACCGCTGCTCGACGACGGCGAGGTCCTCGCTCACCGGCAGGTCGGGGTCGGCCTGGGTCAGCGCGGCGGGGTTCTCCACCGAGCCGATCTCCTCGTGCTCGAACAGGGCCTGCGGGCGCTCCAGCGACGCCAGGTGCTCCCACCGGTGGCAGCGGGTGGTGTGCGCCGGTTGCTCGGTGGGGGCCAGCGGCGGCTCGGTGGTGGTGCACTCCTCGACGACCAGCGGGCAGCGCGGGGAGAACGCGCAGCCGGTCGGCAGGTTGATCAGCGAGGGCGGGGAGCCCTTGATCGGGGTGAGCCGCTTGCCCAGGGTGGCCGGGTTGGGCAGCGAGCCGAGCAGGCCCACGGTGTAGGGCATCCTCGGGGTGTCGAACAGCTCGTCGACCGGGCCGGACTCGACCACGGTGCCGCCGTACATGACCTGCACCCGGTCGACCATGCCCGCGACGACGCCGAGGTCGTGGGTGATCATCACGATGGCCGCGTCGGTCTCGTCGCGGATGCGCAGCAGGGTCTCCAGGATCTGCGCCTGCACGGTCACGTCGAGCGCGGTGGTGGGCTCGTCGGCGATGATCACGTCCGGGTCGTTGATGATCGCCATGGCGATCACCACCCGCTGGCGCATGCCGCCGGAGAACTCGTGCGGGTACTGCGCCGCGCGCCGGTCCGGCTGCGGGATGCCGACGAGTTCGAGCGCCTCGATCGCCTTGGCCCAGGCCGCCTTCTTCGACACCGGGTGGTGCGCGCGGTAGGCCTCGGCGAGCTGCCACCCGATGGTGTAGACCGGGTTGAGCGAGGTCATCGGGTCCTGGAAGATCATGGCGACGCCGTTGTTGCGGACGCCCATCATCTCCTTGTAGCCGCGCCCGACCAGCTCCTGGTCGCGGTAGCGGATGGAGCCGGTGATCCGGGCGCTGGCCGGGAGCAGGCCCATGACCGCCATCGAGGACACCGACTTGCCGGAGCCGGACTCGCCGACGATGCCGAGCACCTCGCGCGGGCGCAGTTCGTAGGAGACGCCGCGCACCGCGTGCACGTCGCCGTCGTCGGTCGGGAAGGTGACCGAGAGGTCCTCGACCGCGAGCACCGTCTCGGTGAGCACCCGGTCGACGCCGTCGTTGATCAGACTGCTCATCAGCTCCGCACCTTCGTCTGCCTGGGGTCGAACGCGTCGCGCAGGCCGTCGCCGATGAAGTTCACCGCGAGCGAGATCAGCACGATGATCACGAACGGGCCCCAGAACAGCCAGGGGCGGTTGGTGATCTGCGAGTAGTTCTCGTTGATGATCAGGCCGAGCGAGGTGTCCGGGGACTGCACGCCGAGCCCGATGAACGACAGCGCCGCCTCGGAGAGGACCGCGGTGGCCACCGCCAGCGTGGTGTTGACGGTGATCGTGCCGACCATGTTGGGCACCAGGTGCCGGAAGATGATCCACCGGGTCTTGGCGCCCGCGGCCCTGGCGGCCTCGATGTACTCGCGCTGCGACAGCGACAGCGTCTCGCCGCGGGTGATCCGCGCGGTCTGCATCCAGGCGAACGCGGCCAGGATGAGCGCCACGACGTACCAGCTCCCGCTGAGCGCGCGGACCAGGATGGCCGCGACCGCGATCTGCGGGATGATCAGCATCAGGTCGACGAACCGGCTGATGGCGGAGTCGACGACCCCGCGCAGGTACCCGGCCAGGGTGCCCATGACGACGCCGACGACGGTCGAGCCGATGGCCACGACCAGCGAGATGGCCAGCGACAGCCGGGTGCCCACGATGAGCTGGGCGAGCATGTCCTTGCCGGTCTGGATGGTGCCCAGCGGGTGCTCCGCGCTCGGCGGCAGGTAGCCGCGGCTGGAGGTGTCCTCGATGGACACCGTCCAGAACAGCGGGCCGAGGAAGCCGAAGGCGGCGATCAGCAGGAACACGACCAGGCTGGCCATGGCCAGGCGGTGCCGCAGGAACCGCCTGATGATCAGCGTGCTCTGCTTGCGCGCCTTGGTGGTGTCGAACTCGCTGGCGGTGGGGACGACGGTGGTCTGCACCGGACCACCCGGGGTCGCCGGGTTCAGGACGGGGGACGGGTCACTAGGCAAGGCGGATCCTCGGGTCGAGGATGCCGTACATCACGTCGGCAACCAGGTTGAAGGTGATGACCAGGGCGGCGGTGACCATCAGCCAGCCCATCAGCATGTACGGGTCGAAGGTGCGGATGGACGACACCAGCAGCGCGCCCATCCCCCGCCAGCCGAACACCGCCTCGGTGATGATCGCCCCGGAGAACAGCACGGCCGCGTTGAGCGAGAACAGCGTCGACACCGGGATCAGCGCGTTGCGGAAGGCGTGCCGGAAGATGACCCGCCGCTGGGAGATGCCCTTGGCGCGGGCGGTGCGCACGTAGTCGGAGTTCAGCGTCTCCAGCATCGAGGCCCGCTGGAACCGGCTGTAGGCGGCGAAGCTGATCAGCGTGAGGCTCAGCGTCGGCAGCAGGTAGGTGCCCGTGTACTGGAACACCACCTCGCCGAAGCTTCCCTGGAAGCCGCCCTCGGCGGGGCTGACGGTGCTCAGCCAGCGGTCGAAGCCGAGGTCCTGGAGCACGTTGTTGAACTGGATGCCGTAGGTCTTGAGGATGATCGCCACGCAGACGATCGGCATCGAGAACATCAGGAAGGCCGCCGACGTGGCCAGGTAGTCGAAGATCGAGTACTGCTTGACGGCGGCGATGACGCCCACGGTCACGCCCAGCACGATGGCCAGGATCTCGGCTCCCACGACGAGCCGAGCGGTGATCCACAGCGCCCGCATGACCGAGTCGAACACCTCGACCTTGGCCTGGCCGAGCGCGATGCTCTGGCCCCAGTCGCCCTGCAGGAAGTCCAGCAGCCACCGCCAGTAGCGCACGATGATCGGCTGGTCGAGGCCCAGGCTGGCCTCGAGGTCGGCGATCTGCTGGGGGGTGGTGCCCGGTTTGGCCTTCAGCTCGGCCAGCGGGTTGCCCGCCCCGGCGACCATGAAGAACGCGAGGACGCTGCCGATCAGCAGGATCGGTATCGAGATCAGCACGCGTCGGATGATGTAGCGAATCACGGAAAGCTCCTCGGTGGGGCCCAGGCGGCCGGGCCGGTCGGGCCCGAACTCTTCAGTGTCCCGCCTGCCCGCGGTGTACGCCGTTCGACAGGTGGGAGGGCTCAAGGGCAGGGGCCGGACGGTGTGGTCCGGCCCCTGCCCTTGTCCGACCAGAGTCAGCCGCCGCCCGGGGCGGCGGGGACGACTACGAGGTCTTGACCCACTCGTTGGCGTTCCAGAGAGCGCCGTTGTAGGACTGGAAGAACACGCGGTCGATGCCCTTGAAGGCCCACATGTTCGGCAGCTGGAACAGCGGCAGCGAGTAGTTGTCCGCCGCCATCAGCTTGTCGACCTCCTGGAACGCCTTCTTCGAGGCCTCCTCGTCGAGGTTGCTGACCGCGTCCTGGTACGCCGCGTCCACCTTGGGGTTGCTGTAGGCGGACCAGTTCTGGCCACCACCGGTGGAGTAGATCGACTTCTGGGTCGACTTGAACGGCGCCGCGGACCACGCGAACAGCGCGATGTCGTAGTCGCCCGCGGAGACCCGGGTGTCGAGGAAGTTCGGGTCGACGTCGTCGATGATCTCGATGCCCGCCGCCTTGCACTGCGACTGGACCAGCTCGACGGTCTGCTTGCGCCGCGGGATGTCGGTGTGGCTGATCTTCAGCGACAGCTTGGCGCCGTCCTTGGCCGCGAAGCCGTCCGCGCCGATGGTGTAGCCGGCGTCGGTCAGCGTCTTCTTGGCCGCCGCGGTGTCGCCCTTGTAGTCGGCGTAGTTGTCGACGTAGCCGTCCTCACCCTGGAAGAACACCAGCGAGCCGAGCGGCTTGGCGTCGTCGAGGACCGGGCGGATCAGCTTCTCGGCCAGCTCGTCGCGGTTGACGCACTGCATGAACGCCTTGCGGACCGCGGCGTCGGCGAGGAACTTGTTCTTGTAGTTGAGGTCCATGTGCTCGAACGACAGGCCGTTCGAGGCGCCGAAGGTCACGCCCTGGGCGGACAGGCCGCGCAGGCGGTCGGCGGCGTTGGCGTCGGGCTGGGCCATCGAGGCGACCTGGACCTCGCCGTTCTCCAGCGCCTGGGCCTGGGCGACCTGGTCGGAGATGCCGCGCAGGATGAGCTTGGCCGGGCCGCCGGGCTTGCCCGCGTACTTCGGGTTGCGCTCCAGGGTGACCGAGTTGTTCTGCTCGAACCCGGTGATCGTGTACGGACCCGAGGAGGGCATCAGCTCCTTGGTGAAGCCGTTCCACTTGGTCTTCCAGAACTCGGCGACCTTGGCGAGCACCGCCGGGTCACCGCCGGTCGGCTGGACCTGGGTGATGTCGGCGACGCCGGTGCCCTGCTCCAGGACGTGCGCGGGCAGGACGTCGGCGGAGACGCCGAACAGGCCCTTGTAGTCCGGGTAGGGGCTGCTGAAGGTGGTGACGACCTCGGTGTCGGACTTGCACTCCACCTTGTCGATCAGCTCGTAGCCGTTGGTCCCGGCGGCGGTGAACAGGTCCTTGCCGTCGGCACCCTTGGACTTGCCGGTCTGCGCCAGCCAGGCCAGGTAGAAGTCGTCGCAGTCCCAGGGGGCGTCGTCGGACCACTTGACACCCGGCTTGATCTTCCAGGTGACGACCTGCGGGGACTCGCTGGTGAGCTCGACGCCCTCCATCACGTCCTTGTCCAGCAGGACCTTGTTGTTGCCGTCGAGCTTGTACGCGCCGGACAGCACCTGGGTCAGCGCGAAGGTGTTGTACGAGTTGTTGGCGTCCGACGCCGCGTTGTTGTACGCGGTGAACGGGTTGTCGGTGGACACCGTGAAGGTGTCGCCCGACTGCGCGACCTCGGGGGCGGTGTACTCCGTCGCCTCACCGTTCTCGCCCTTGGCCACGGCCATGGCCGCGACGTCGTCGGACGGGCCGGTGTTGGTGCCGCCGTCGCCGGTGGAACCGCCGCAGGCGCTCAGGACGAGCGACGCACCGACAGCCATCGCGGCAGCCGACAGTGAGCTTCTTCTGATTGACACGTGCCCTCCTAGCACTGGGCGACCCGCAGCCGGTCCGGCTGGGCGGCACCCGTTACCCATCACGCCCCCAACGAAGCGTTGGTGGGCGCACTAGGTGGGCACGCTAGGAACCTGGCACGGTCTGGTCACCGGTCCCACGTCGATCGTGACCAAAGGGTGACAAGCAGGCGACCACACGCAACGTGAACGTTACCCGAATGCACGCAGTGGAGGAATCAAGTCACTGTGCGTGGTCGGATCAGCCGCCTGCGCGCCGCCACCCGGGTGCCCCGGCGAAGGGCCCGGCGAAGGGTGTTCCCGCGCTCACCCCGGTCATCTCGCGGCGCACGATGAGGGTGTCCACCTCCTGGTAGAGCGGGATGGCGACGGTGCGTGACCACAGTTCCGGCTCCAGCGCCGCCAGCGCGTCGGCGAGCGGGGTGCTCCCGGTGAGCGCGGCGTCGAGGGTCGGCTGGGTGGCCTGGTCGCAGTACGCGCCCGGGTTGGCGACCGCGGGGGTGCCGCTGTCGGTGTCGGCCGGGGCGCAGCCGAACCGGACGGCGGGCAGCGTGGCCGGGTCGCCGCCCGCGGGCTGCGGGGCGACCACGAGGTGGACCTCGGCGGTGGGCTCCTCGTCGGGGTCGGGGGCGGCGAGCAGTTCGCCGTAGAGCTGGTCGCCGGGCGGGGTCAGCAGCCGCGACTGGACACCGCCGACGGACAGCTGCCGCTGCAGCTCGCGGGCCACCGCCAGGTAGGGCTCGCGGCCCGCCGGGGCGGCGATGACCAGGTTGAGCGGGGTCTGCCCGAACGCCCAGCTCCCGTTGACCCTGGTGAAGCCCGCCTCGGTGAGCAGCGCGTCGGCCCCCGCCTGGTCGACCGCGGCGAAGCGGCCCGCGGGCAGCGTGGCCCGGTAGCCGGGGGCGCTGGGGGCGAGGACCTGGGCGTCGGCCGCGGCGGCGGACGCGGGGCCGCCCCCGGTGCCCGCGGCGATCAGGGCCCGCCGGTCGAGCAGGGCGCCGATCGCGGTCCGCACCCGCTGGTCGGCCATGGCGGTGCCGACCGGGCGCAGCAGCACGGTGGCCACCGCGGGGCGCGGCACCTGCGTGGTGGTCACGTCGGGTTCCAGCGCGGTCACGGCGGCGAGGCCCTGGGCGCTGAGCGAGGTCAGGGCGAGCTGGCTGTGGCCGGTGCGCAGGGCGCCGGTGGTGCCGGTGAGGTCGGCGCGGCGCAGCACGATCCGGTCGAGCGCGGCGGGCGCCTCCCAGTACCGGTCGTTGCGCTCCAGCACGATCTCACCGCGGTCGCGGTCGAGGGTGCGCACGGCGAACGGGCCGCCGGAGACCGGGTAGTTCTCCCGCAGCGCGTTGGCCCAGCCGCCGGGGATGTCCTTGAGCAGGTGCGCGGGCAGCAGGCCGCTGAACAGCGACCGCCAGCCGGGGTAGGGCTCGGCGAAGGTGACCTCCACGACCCGGCCCGCCTCGCGCGCGGAGATGTTGGAGATCAACCGGTAGCCCGCGCCGTCGAGCGCGCCGGGCGCCTCGCGCAGTTGCTCCCACAGGTAGACGAAGTCCTCGGCGGCGATGGGCGCGCTGTCGGACCAGGCCGCCTCGGGGCGCAGCCGGTAGTCGACGGTGTAGGGCTCGGCGGAGGTGACCTCGGCGGAGACCATCAGCGTGCGGTCCAGCCGGGGCGTGCCGTCGGGGCCGGGGCGGAACACCGAGGGCAGCACGGCCTGGGCCAGGGCGGTGGTCACCGTGGACTGGTCGGCGAGCTTGTGCGGGTTGTAGCCGCCCAGGACGCTGTCGACGCCCACCACGGCCTCGCCGACGTCGGGTTCGGCGCTGGTCCGGGTGCGGGCGACCTCGGTGGTCACCAGCGGTGGTGGCGGCGCGTTGGTGCAGCCCGCCAGCGCGCCCAGCGCGGCGGCCCCCGCCAGCACCGCACGCCACCTGCCGCCCACCGCCGCACCTCCCCCGAAAGTCGCGCCCGGCCATGCTGCCAGACCCGGACGACCGGCCTGCCACCGGTTTCCCCCCGCCCGGAAGACGCACGGGCGGTGCCGGGGGTTCCCGACACCGCCCGTGCGCGGTCTCACCGCGGCCCGCCGCTCCCGGCGGCGGAGCCGGTCACTTCTGGTCGCGCGCCTTGTCCCGGGAGCGCTGGCGGCCGCGGGTGGTGGCGTCCAGGATGACCTTGCGCACCCGGACCACCTCCGGGGCGACCTCGACGCACTCGTCGTTGGCGCAGAACTCCAGCGCCTCCTCCAGGCTCAGCTTGCGCGGCCTGGCCAGCGTCTCGAAGACGTCGGCGGAGGAGGAGCGCATGTTGGTGAGCTTCTTCTCCTTGGTGACGTTGACGTCGAGGTCCTCCGCGCGCGGGTTCTCGCCGACGACCATGCCCTCGTAGACCTCGGCGCCCGGCTCGACGAAGAACGTGCCGCGGTCGGCGAGCTGGAGCATGGCGTAGGCGGTCACCGGGCCGGTGCGGTCGGCGACCAGCGAGCCGGTGTGGCGGCTGCGGATCTCCCCGGCCCACTCGTGGTAGCCCTCGAAGATGGCGTTGGCGATGCCGGTGCCGCGGGTCTCGGTGAGGAAGTCGGTGCGGAAGCCGATCAGGCCGCGGGAGGGGACGATGTACTCGACCCGGATGCGGCCGGTGCCGTGCCCGACCATGTCCTCCATCCGCCCCTTGCGGGCGGCGAGGAGCTGGGTGATCGCGCCGAGGTACTCCTCGGGGGCGTCCACGGTCATCCGCTCGTACGGCTCGTGCAGCTTGCCGTTGACGGTGCGGGTGACGACCTCGGGCTTGCCCACGGTCAGCTCGAAGCCCTCGCGGCGCATCTGCTCGACCAGGATGGCCAGCGCCAGCTCACCGCGGCCCTGCACCTCCCAGGCGTCCGGGCGCTCGGTGGGCAGCACGCGGATGCTGACGTTGCCGACCAGCTCCGAGTCCAGGCGGCCCTTGAGCATCCGGGCGGTGAGCTTGGTGCCGCCGTTGCGGCCCGCGAGCGGACCGGTGTTGACGCCGATGGTCATCGAGATGGCGGGCTCGTCGACGGTCAGCCGGGGCAGCGCGACCGGGTTGTTCATGTCGGCGAGGGTGTCGCCGATGGTGATCTCCGGGATGCCCGCGATGGCGACCAGCTCGCCCGCGCTGGCCTCCTCGGCCGGGACGCGGTCGAGGGCCTCGGTGACCAGCAGCTCGGTGATGCGCACGTTGCTGATCGCACCGCCCTCGCGCATCCAGGCCACGGTCTGGCCCTTGCGGATGCGGCCGGTGTGGATGCGGCAGAGCGCGATGCGGCCCAGGAAGCTGGACGCGTCGAGGTTGGTGACCAGGGCCTGCAGCGGCGCGTCGACGTCGGCCTTGGGCGCGGGGATGCGCTCCATCAGCAGGTCGAACAGCGGGTCGAGGTTCTCGCTGTCGGGCAGGCCGCCGTCCTCGGGCTGGTTGAGGCTGGCGCGGCCCGCACGGGCGGAGGCATAGACCACCGGCAGGTCGAGCACGGACTCGTCGACGTCGTCGATCTCCGAGGCCAGTTCGAGCAGCAGGTCGTGGGTCTCCTCGACGACCTCGGCGATGCGGGCGTCGGGGCGGTCGACCTTGTTGACCACGAGGACGACCGGCAGGCCGGAGGCGAGCGCCTTGCGCAGCACGAACCGGGTCTGCGGCAGCGGGCCCTCGGAGGCGTCGACGAGCAGCACCACGCCGTCGACCATGGACAGGCCGCGCTCGACCTCGCCGCCGAAGTCGGCGTGGCCGGGGGTGTCGACGACGTTGATGACGATCGGGCCGTCGGGGGTCTGGCGGCGAACGGCGGTGTTCTTCGCCAGGATCGTGATGCCCTTCTCCCGCTCGAGCTCGCCGGAGTCCATGACCCGGTCGACGAGTTCGGCGCGGGCGGCGAACGCCCCGGACTGGCGCAGCATCGCGTCGACAAGGGTCGTCTTGCCGTGGTCGACGTGCGCGACGATCGCGACGTTGCGGAGATCTGTCCTGGTCAGCTCGGCGCTGACGGTCGCTGCGGGCACGCGCGTGCTCCTGGTTCCTTCTAACGAGGGTGGAGGGCGGCCCGCCGCTGGTCTGCGTTGACAGCACTGGCTGAGAGGGGCGCCCGGCGCAGCTCAAAAGCCGCTACTGGCTCGATCAGTTTAACCGCAAGCTCGGTGTGAGCAGGACCACGCCGCCCGACCGGCAGGTTAACCTACCCTAAGACGACGGTTCGACGGAGAACGGAGGGTGCTGCCATGGGCAAGAAGTCGGCCCTGGTCAAGGCCGCCACCCCGGCCGACGCCGTGAAGAAGTTGATGAAGGCGGGCAAGGTCAAGAAGAAGTGCTGCAAGTCGAAGTCGCGCTGCAAGAAGTGCCCGGTCCTGGCGCTGAAGAAGGTCAAGGCGGACTTCGCCAAAGCCGCGTGAGATCCGCTACCGTGCGTCCCGTGCTCCCGCTGACTCCCCACAACACCACCTGGTGGACCGCCTCACGGCGGCCCTAGCCCGTGGTGTCCGGACGTCACCGGACGCACAACCCCCAGGCCGCCCCTCCGGGCGGCCTGACGCATCTCCCGGAGGGGCCCGACCCCCAGGAGAGCACCATGACCCGCCTGTCCGCCATCACCCCGTCCGACCGCGCCCACCTGGGCAACCACCTCGGCGCCGTGCGCCACTGGGCACGCGACGGGCACCCCGGTGACCTGTACTTCGTCAGCGACCTGCACGCCATGACGGTGTCCTACAACCCGGCCAGGCTGCGGGCCACCACCAGGGAGGTGCTGGCCGTCCTGCTCGCCTCGGGCATCGCCCCGGACCGGCTGTTCGTGCAGAGCGACCTGATCCGCGAACTCGGCGCGCTGACCTGGCTGCTGGAGTGCGCCTGCGCCTTCGGCGAGGCGTCGCGGATGACCCAGTTCAAGCAGAAGTCCGACGGCCAGGCCATGGTGCGGCTGAGCCTGCTCACCTACCCGGTGCTGATGGCCGCGGACATCCTGCTCCTGGGCGCCGACGAGGTGCCGGTGGGCGCCGACCAGCGCCAGCACGTCGAGCTGGCCAGGGACCTGGCGCGGCGGTTCAACACGACCTACGGCGAGGTCTTCGCCATCCCCAGGGCGGTGATGCCGCGCACCGCCGCCCGCGTCCGCGACCTGTCCGACCCCACCCGCAAGATGTCGAAGTCCGCCCAGGACTCCACCGGCACGGTGTTCGTCCTGGACGACCCGGACCTGGTCCGCCGCAAGATCCGCAGGGCGAAAACGGACACCCTGGGCCGGGTGGAGTACGACCCGGCCGGGCAGCCCGCGATCTCGAACCTGCTGGAAATCCTGGCCGCCTGCCGGGGCACCGACCCGAGGGCGGAGGCGGCGGGCTTCAGCGGGTACGGGCCGCTCAAGGAGGCCGTGGCCGAGGCGGTGGTCGAGGAGCTGCGCCCGATCCGGACCAGGGCCGTGGAGCTGCTGTCGGACCCGGCCGAACTCGACGCCATCCGCAAGGCGGGCGCCGACCGGGCGGCCGACCGCGCCGCCCACCGCCTGTCCTCGGCCCTGCGCCTGGCCGGGGTCGGCTGAAGAACGCCGGTGGCGCGGGCCCCCGCACCGGGGGCCGCGCCGCCGGTCAGGCGCCCAGCAACTCGCGCACGGCGCCGAAGAACTCCACGTCGGCGGGCAGCCAGGGCACCGATTCCAGCTCCGAGGCCGCCAGCCACCGCACCCCCAGGTGCTCCACCGCGCGCGGCTCACCGGCCGCGGAAGCCGCGTACAGCCGCAGTTCGCGCCCGCCAGGCAGCACCACCGAGCCCAGCAGCTCCCCCACCGCCACCTCGACGCCCAACTCCTCCAGGCACTCCCGGCGCAGGGCGTCCACATCGGACTCGCCGGGCTCCACCCGACCGCCGGGGAACTCCCACATCCCGGCGACCTCGGCCGGGAAGGCCCGCTGCTGGGCCAACACCGCACGATCGCGCACCACGGCCGCAGCCACCACAGTCACGGGTGCGCACCCTACGCGGACCGGCACTCAGACCGACGTGGTCCGCCAGGTCACCTGGAACCGGGCGCCGCCCTCCGGCGACTCCCCCACCCGCACGGCCCCGCCGCGCCGCCGCACCACCTCGGCCACCAGCGCCAGGCCCAGCCCGGTGCCGCCCGAGCTGCGCGCGCGGTCGTCCTGCACCCGGTAGAACCGGTCGAACACCTTGGCCCGGTGCTCCTCGGCGATGCCGTGCCCGTCGTCGTCGACCACCACCCGGGCGGTGCGGCCCGCGGTGAGGACGGTGAGGGTCACCCGGGCGCGGGCGTGCCGGACGGCGTTGCGCAGCAGGTTGTCCAGCACCAGGTCCACCTCGGACGGCGCCGCGTACACCCAGCACGACACCGGCGGCGCGTGCACCCGGATCGCCGGGCCGTCGGCGACCGCGCAGCGCACCGCCGCGTCGGCGGCGGCGACCGACAGGTCGACCGCCGAGGCCGCGGGCAGCTCCCCGGCGTCCGAGCGGGCCAGCGTCAGCAGGCCGTCGACCAGCGCGGACAGCCGCTGCGACTCCTTGGCGACGTCGGCGAGCACCTCCTGGGCCAGTTCCGGGTCCGGGTGCGCCACCGCCACCTCGGCCTGCACCCGGATCGAGGCCACCGGGGAGCGCAGCTCGTGCGCGGCGTCCCCGGTGAACCGCCGCAGCCGGTCGGCGGCCTCGTCGCGGCGGGCCAGCAGGTCGTTCATGGCCGCGGCCAGGGCGCGCAGCTCGCGCGACTCCGGCAGCGGCAGGCGCCTGCCCGAGCCGAGCCTGGCCGCCGCCGCGCGCAGCCGCCCCACCGGGCGCATCGCCGAGCGCACCGCCGACCAAGTGGCCAGCGCGGCCGCGGCGGCGGCGATCACCGCGGCGATGATCAGCCAGCGCAGCGCGGCGCCCTGGGCGGCGTCGTAACCGGCCAGCCCGGTGCCCACCACCACCAGCCGCTGCGCGCCGTCCGGCGCGGTGGCGACCGTGCCCAGCCAGCGGGCGGGCGGGGAGTCCGACAGCCGCAGCACCGGCACCCCGGCCTTGAGGGTGCGGATGTCCGAGGGCGTCAGCTCCGGGGCAGCCGCGCCGTCGACGGGGGCGCCCGCGGTGTCGAGCACCCGGGTGCGGAAGTTCGGCGAGGCCGGGCGGACCGGGGCCCCGGCCGCCACCGCGGCCACGGCGGTGTCCAGGGCGGGGCGCAGCTCGTCGTCGGCGCTGTCGACCAGCAGCGGCCCGATCATCCGGCTGCTGAGCAGGGCCAGGCCGAGCAGCACCGCGAGCGTCACCGCCGTGGCGACGGCGGTGATCCGCAGGCGCAGGGAGCGGCGTCGGCTCACCGCGGCCGCGGGGTGTCGAGGGCGGCATCGATCTCGGCGGTGGAGGCCAGGTAGCCGTGGCCGCGCACGGTGCGCACGATGCCGTCGGCGCCCGCCGCGTCCAGCTTGCGCCGCAGGTAGCCGACGTAGACCTCCACGGCGTTGCGGGTGGCGGCCTGCTCGTCGCCCCAGACCGCGCGCAGCAGCTCGTCCTTGGTGACCACCGACCCGGCCCGCCCGGCCAGGCAGTCCAGCACGGCGAACTCGCGCGGGCTCAGCGGCACCGGCTCGCCGTTGAAGCTGACCTCCCTGGCGCCCCGGTCGACCAGCAGCGACCCCAGCCGCAACCGCCGCCCGGCGCCCTCCTCCGCGCCCCGGCGCAGGGTGGCGCGCACCTGGGCCACCAGCACCACGAACGAGAACGGCTTCACCAGGTACCCGTCCGCGCCCAGGTCGAGCCCGTCGGCCTGGTCGACCTCGCCGTCCTTGGCCGAGACCAGCAGCACCGGGGTGCGCACGCCCTCGGCGCGCAGCCGCTCCAGCACCCGGTAGCCGGAGAGGCCGGGCAGCATGATGTCGAGCAGGACGACGTCGAAGGCGCCGGTCAGCGCCATCCGCAGCGCGCTGGGGCCGTCACCGGCGACCATCACGTCCATGCCCTCCGCGGTCAGCCCGCGTTGCAGGGCCCGGCGCACGCCGAGTTCGTCGTCGACCACCAGCACCCGAGGCTTCACGTCCGCCATCATGGCGGGAGGCAGGGGGTGCGTGCCCGCACTCTCAGCGGTCTCTCAGCACAAAGATCGCTCTCAGCGCCATCTCAGGGTGGGGGGAGCAGTGTTCTCGGTGCGGGATACACCACCCGAACAGGGAGAGAGAGTCATGAACAGGAAGAGGACGGCGTTGTCCGTCGCGGCGGCGGGGACGGCCACCGGTGTGGTCGGGCTGGTCCTGCTCGCGGCCCCGGCCGGTGCCGACGAGGCACCGCCCACCCTGCCCGAGGTCAGCGCCGAGGCGCTGGTGCAGTCGGTGCTGACCAGCGACGTGCCCGCGCTCTCCGGCACGGTGCGGGTCAGCACGGACCTGGGCCTGCCGGTTCCGGGCCTGCCCACCGGTGACGAGGCCGTGCGCGTCTACACCGACGGGCAGGGCAAGGCCCGGATCTCGATGGACCAGGGCCGCGGCGAGAAGACGGTCATCGCCGACGGGGCGACCACCTGGCTGTGGAACTCCGCGGACCGCTCGGTCGTGAAGTACGACAGCGCGGCCGAGCACAAGGCCGACCGGTCCACCGAGGAGAAGCTGGCCGACCCGGCCGCGGTGTCGCTGGAGTTCATCACCGCCATGCGGGCGGACTCCACGGTCAGCGTGGACGGCACCGCCAAGGTCGCCGACCGCCCGGCCTACCAGCTCGTGCTGACCCCGAAGCCGACCGAGCGCACGCTGCTGCGCGAGGTGCGCGTCGCGGTCGACTCCGAGACCAGGCTGCCGCTGCGGCTGGAGGTCATGGCCAACGGCTCGGCCGAGCCCGCGCTCAGCGTCGGCTTCACCGAGTTCGCCACCGGCGCGCAGGACGCGGGCCTGTTCACCTTCACCCCGCCCGCGGGCGCGGAGGTGACCGACGGCAACGCGAAGGCGCGCGAGAACAAGCCGACCGAGCAGCAGAAGAAGGACTTCCTGGCGACCATCAACCCGAAGGTCGTCGGCGAGGGCTGGGACACCGTGCTCGTCGGCACCGTCCCGGCCGACCTGCTCAAGGCCGAGGTGTCCGGCGAGGACGCGGACGGCAGGAAGGCCGCGGGCACCCCGCTGGACCTGCTCAAGCAGTTCGGCAAGCCCGTCTCCGGTCCGTTCGGCACCGGCTTCGTGATCACCACCAAGGTCGGCACCGCCCTGGTCGCCGAGGACGGCCGGGTCGCCGTCGGTGCGGTCCCGCAGCAGGTCCTCGTCGACGCCCTCGGGCAGAAGTGAGCGGCTCCACCGAGTTCGGGGCGGTCGCGGGTTCGCCCGCGGCCGCCCCGGCCGCCCGCACCCGGGGGTTGCGCAAGGTCTACCGCGGCACGGTCGCGGTGGACAACGTCGACCTCGACGTGCCCACCGGCGCGGTGCTGGGGATGCTCGGCCCCAACGGTTCCGGCAAGACCACCACCATCCGGATGCTGCTCGGCCTGGTCACCCCCACCGCCGGTGAGGTCGAACTGCTCGGCCGCAGGCTGCCCGAGGGCGCGGCGGAGTCGCTGCCCGAGGTCGGCGCCCTGGTCGAGGGCCCCGGGTTCCACCCGTTCCTGTCCGGCCGGGAGAACCTGCTGCGCGCCGCGGCCGCCGAACCGCACCTGTCGACCTCCCGCATCCCCGCGGCGGTCGGCGCGGCGCTGGAGCGGGTCGGCCTCGCGCACGCGGCCAACCGCCGCTTCCGCGGCTACTCCCTGGGCATGAAGCAGCGGCTGGGCCTGGCCGGGGCGCTGCTGGTGCCGCGCAGGCTGGTCGTCCTGGACGAGCCCACCAACGGCCTGGACCCGGCGGGCACCCGGGAGATCCGCACGATCATGGCCGACCTGCACGCCGCGGGCACCACCGTGGTCGTGTCCTCGCACCTGCTCGCCGAGGTCGAGGCCACCTGCACGCACGTGGCCGTGCTCAACCAGGGCACCGTCGTGGCCCAGGGCGAACTGGCCGACCTGCTCGACGCGGGCAGCGCCACGCTGCTGGTGTCGACCCCGGAGGTCGAGGCCGCGGTGGACGCGCTGCGCGACCACCGAATCCCGGCCCGCTCCCTCGCCGAGGGCATCCGGGTCGACCTGACCGCCACCACCGCCCCCGAGGTGGTCGAGACACTGGTCAAGGCCGGTGTTCCGGTGCACGAGGTGCGCAGGCAGCGCACCGGCCTGGAAGACCTCTTCGCCCGCCTCACCGAGGACCCGGTCGACGCGGCGGAGCTCGACCCCACCAGCGACCCCCTCGTCCCGCAGGAGACCCGATGACCGCCGCCCTGGACGAGCCGCGCGCCACCGCGCGCCGCGCGCCGCTGACCCGGCTGCTGCGCTCCGAGCTGCGGATGGTGCTGCGCCGCCCGCGCACCCTGATCGGCCTGGCCCTGCTGGCCATGGTCCCGGTGGTGGCGGGCATCGGCATCGCGATCGCCACCGGCTCCCCGTCCGGGGAATCGGTCGGCGACGGCCTGGCCTCCCTGGTCGAGGGCAACGGCCTGCTGCTGCCCATCTTCGGGCTGACGATGTCGATGACCATGCTGCTGCCGCTGACCGGCGCCATGCTCGCCGCCGACGCGCTCGCCGGGGAGGCCGCCAACGGCACCCTGCGCGGGCTGCTCATGGCCCCGGTCGGGCGGGCCAGGCTGCTGGCGGTGAAGGCCTTCGGCGTGGCCGCGGTCAGCCTGTTCGCCGTGCTGCTGATGGCCGCCACGGGCATCGTCGCGGGCCTGCTGCTGCTCGGCGGCGACGGGATGCTGACCTCCTCGGGCACCACGCTGTCGTTCGGCGCGGGCCTGGGCCGGGTGCTGCTGACGGTCGTGCTGGTCACCGTCCAGGTGTGGGCGCTGGCCGCGGTCGCGCTGGCGGTGTCGGCGTGGACCGAGCACCCGCTGATCGTCGTCGTGGTCGGCTTGGGCGTGGTGATCGTCTCCGGCGTGCTGAGCGTCATCCCCGCCCTGGACTGGCTCACCCCGGCGCTGATCACCACGAGCTGGGAGGGCATCCCGGAGGTCGTCAAGGACCCGCTGCCCACCGCGACCCTGCTGACCGGGGTGCTGCGCGCGGGCTGCTACATCCTCATCGGCTACTCGATCGCCCTGTCCCGGATGCTCACCCGCGACGGCTGACCCACCGGCACCACCCCGCCGGGGTCGAGCACCAGGGACACCCCGGCGCCGACCTCCGGCGCGGCGGCGATCCCGGCCACGGCGTCGACCCGGCCCAGGCCGTCGGCCGCGACCACGAGCAGCACGTGGTCGCGGCGGTGCACCCGGGCCGTCACCTCGCCGCGGACCGGTCCGGGGCCCACGCGCAGCGCGGACGGGCGCAGCCCCACCCGCCCGTGCCAAGGCGGGTCACCGAGCGCCGCTGACCCGAACACCACCAGCTCGGCCGCGTCCAGCACCCGGCCGCAGCCGAGGAAGCGGGCGGTCTCGTCGTCCACCGGGTGCGCCCACACCTCGTCCGGCGTACCCACCTGCCGGATCCGCCCGGCGCGCATCACCGCGACCCGGTCGGCCAGGGTGAACGCCTCGTCGTGGTCGTGGGTGACCACCAGCGCCGTCGTGCCCGAGACCCGCAGCACCCGGGCCAGGTCGACCGCCAACTGCTCGCGCAGCGCCCGGTCCAGCGCCGACAGCGGCTCGTCGAGCAGCAGCACCCGCGGCCGGGGCGCCAGCGCCCGCGCCAGCGCGACCCGCTGCCGCTCACCGCCGGACAGCTCACCCACCCGCCGCGACCCGTAACCGGCCAGCCCCACCAGTTCCAGCAGTTCGCCGACCCGCGCGTCCCGCTCGGCGCGCGGTGCCCCCGCCATCCGCAGTCCGAACGCGACGTTGCCCGCGACGTCGCGGTGCGGGAAGAGCTGACCGTCCTGGAAGACCAGTCCGAACCCGCGCCGGTGCACCGGAACACCCGACAGGTCCACCCCGTCCCAGCACACCGACCCGGTGCCGGTCTCCAGCCCCGCCACCGCCCGCAGCAGCGTCGACTTGCCGCAGCCGGAAGGTCCCAGCAGCGCCAGCACCGACCCGTCCGGCACCTCGAAGTCCACATCGGACACAGCGGCCACGGCCCCGTAGCGCACCGACAACCCCGACACACCGAGCATCAGAACTCCCCGACCCCGCGCACCCGCAGGCGCTCGACCAGCAGCGTGATCGCCACCGTCACCCCCATCAGCAGCGTGCACGCCGCGTAGGCCATCTGGTTGTTCAGCTCCCCGGGTCGCGCCACCAGCCGCCCGATCACCACCGGCAGCGTCGCGGTGTCCGGCCGCACCAGGAAGCTCGTGGCGCCGAACTCCCCCAGCGCCACCACGTACCCGAAGGCCGCCGAGGCCAGCAGCGACCGCCCGGCCAGCGGGATGTCGACCTCGCGCCACACCCGCCACGGCCCCGCGCCCAGCGTCGCCGCCGCCTGCCGCAGCCGCTCGTCGACCGACCGCAGCACCGGCAGCAGCGTCCGCACCACGAGCGGGGTCACGACCAGCGCCTGCGCCAGCGGCACCAGCGCCGCCGACGTCCGCAGGTCCCCCGGCAGCGCGTCCAGGGTGACCAGGTAGCCGAACCCGACCGTCACCGCCGAGACGCCCAGCGGCAGCATCAGCGCGGTGTCGACGGCCTCCACCACCCCCGGCCGCACCCGGCTGCGCCCCAGCGTCACCAGCGCCACCGAGGCGAGCACCCCCAGCACCAGCGCCAGCAGCGTCGCGTCCGTGGCCACCCGCACCGAGTTCAGCGCCGCCTGGACCCCGGTGACCTGCAACGAGCCCCGGAAGCCGGTCCCGGCCAGCGCCTCGTACCCGGCGGTCCCGCCCGCGAACGAGCGCACCACCAGCGTCACGATGGGCACCATCAGCAACGCCACCACCGCGTAGCCCAGCCCGGCCGCGACCCACTCCCCGCCGCGCGGTCGCCGCACGGTTTCCGCCTGGCCGCGCAGGCTCAGCGCGTTCTCCCGCCGACGCCGCGCGACGGCCCCGACCACCAGCACGCCCACGACGGCCAGGAACTGCACCAGCGACAGCGCCGCCGCGCCCGGCAGGTCCAGCAGCTCCACGGTGCGCAGGTAGATCTCCGTCTCCAGCGTCCGGTGCCGGGCGCCGCCGAGCAGCAGCACCACCCCGAAACTGGTGGCGCAGAACAGGAACACGACCGCCGCCGCCGACCCCAGCGCCGGGGTCAGCGCGGGCAGGGTCACCGAGGTGAACGCCCGCCACCGCGAAGCCCCCAGCGCCCGCGCCGCGTCCTCGGCCCGCCGGTCCAGGTGCGCCCACAGCCCGCCGACCGTCCGCGCCACCACGGCCACGTTGAAGAACGCGTTCGCCAGCACGATCGCCACCACCCCGCCCCCGGGCAGCAGCGCCTTGAACGCCAACCCGACCACGACCGTCGGCAGCACGAACGGCACCAGCACCGCCACCCGCACCACCGCGCTGCCCGGCACCCTGGCCAGCAGGAACGCCACCGGCAGCCCGGCGAGCACCGCCACCGCGGTCGACGCGGCGGCCTGGGCGAGGGTGAACCCCACCAGCCGCCACGTCGCCCCCGCGCCCAGGACACGCAGGACCCCGGCCGCGCCGGAGCCGAACCCGAGCCGCACGATCGCGGCCACCGGCCAGGCGAAGAAGACGGCGAGGAAACCGAGCGGGACCGCCGCGAACGCCAGCGCCGCCGCGGGCCTCAGCCCCCGACGGTGCTGCGCCACTGCTCGATCCACCGCTGCCGCTGCGCCGCGATGTCGGCGGCGGGCAGGGTCGCGGGCTCCTGCGGCAACGGCGCCGCGGCGGTCCAGGTGTCGGGCAGCGCCACGCCCTCGCGCGCCGGGTAGACGTACATCTTCTCCGGCACGGTCTTCTGGAAGGGCTCCGACAGCAGGAAGTCGAGCACCTTCTTCGCGTCCTCGGGGTTCTTCGCCCCGTTCAGCACCCCGGCGTACTCGACCTGCCGGAAGCAGGTATCCAGCAGGGCAGCGGTCCTCGCCTTCCCGTCCTCCCCCACCTCAGCCGACGGCGACGACGCGTAGGACACGACGATGGGCCGCGGCCCCTTGCCGGAGGACCCCGAGAACTCCTGGGTGTAGGCCTCCTCCCACCCGCTGACGACCTTCACGCCGTTGGCCTTGAGCCTGCCCCAGTAGTCGACCCACCCCTGCTCGCCGTAGTGCGCGACGGTCCCGAGCAGGAACGCCAGCCCCGGCGAGGACGTCGCCGGGTCCTCGACCACGAACTTGTCCCGGTACTTCGGGTCGGCCAGGTCCTCGAAGGTCTTGGGCACCTCGCCACCGAGCGCCGCCGGGTCCACGTTCACGCACACGTCCCCCACGTCGACCGCCGTGAGCCGCCCGCTGCCGTCCACGGCGTAGCGCTGCGGCCCCTTGTCCGCCTCCGGACTGCGGTACTCGGCGAACACCCCCTCGTCGAGCGCCCGGGAGGCGAAGGTGTTGTCGACGCCGAAGGCCACGTCCCCGATCGGGTTCGCCTTGGTCAGCACCAACTGGTTGGTCAACGCCCCCGCGTCCCCGCTCTTGCGCGGCTCCACGGTGATCCCGCTCTGCGCCTTGAACCGGTCCAGCAAGGCCTGGTCGACGTCGAAGGAGTCGTGGGTGACCAGCACGACGGTGTGGTCGACCGGGGCCTCACCCCCCACGGAACAACCGGCGGCCAGAGCCAGGGTGACCAGGGGGACGAGTCGGCGCATCGGGAACCTTCCTCGGGCGTGTGCACACCACGAGGACCTCCCTGCGCGGGCATGACCCCGATCAGGTTCGTACGGTCGAGGGCTGGGTGGCCCTCCTCTCAGCCCGGCCGATACCGGACTCCCGTGGCGACCCCGACCCTACGCCCAGCGCGGTCGGGCGCGAAGGGCCACCATGGGGCCATGGCGGAACTGTTGAGCGAGCACGAGCAGGGCAAGGCACTGGGGGCGCTCCCGAACTGGAGCCGGGGCGAGGGAGCCCTGGTCCGAGAGGTCGAACTGGAGTCGTTCCCCCAGGCCATTGAGGTGGTCGACCGGGTCGCGGAGATCGCCGAGCGCGACGACCACCACCCGGACATCGACATCCGCTGGCGCACGCTGAAGTTCACCCTGAGCACCCACAGCGAGGGCGGCATCACCGAACTCGACGTCGCCCTGGCCACCGAGATCGACGCCGTCCTCGACGCCCTGCGCTGACCCTCACACCTCCCCGACGAGCGGGCTCTCCACCTTCCCGACCTCCGCCCGCACGTCCACGCCGAGCAACTCCAGCTTCCGCCACGCCGCGTCCCGCACCGCGTCGTCGAACAGCGGCGCGTACCAGGGCAGCAGGGTGAAGACCTCCACGCTGTGCGCCAGCAGCCCCCGGTCCTTCAACCGCCAGAGCCCGAACGACGGGGTCGGGTCGAGCACCACCCGCCGCGTCGCCCCGACCGCGCCGAACTCCTCGATCATCCACTCGAACGCGGTGGGGTCGTAGCCGATCCCCACCAGCGTGTCCACGCCCAGACGGACGTCCCGCTCGAACATCGCCACGAGCTGTTCGGTCACCATGGGTGAGAAGTCGTGATCGGCTCAGTGACCGTTACCCCGTGGCCGCAACCCGCGCACGCAAGCGTGAAAACCTGAGACCTTGCCCACTTAGCACGTTCGAGCTGCCCACCTCAGCGGGCGGCTGCCCTGACAGCCACCAACAGGCCAGGTTCCCCTGTGCGGCAGCACCCCAGGCCCCCGGGAGTGGGCTCGCGTCCGGTTCAACCGGCGTAGCGTGACCGTGGGGGTGTTCGCATGAAGATCGTGTTGCCCGGTGGGACCGGGAACGTCGGAGGATTCCTCAGCCGGGCGCTGGCGGCGGCCGGGCACGACGTGGTCGTGCTCACCAGGCGGGCCGGGGTCGACCTCGGGGGCGGTGTCCGATCGGTGCGGTGGGACGGGCGCACCGTCGGGCCCTGGGCGGAGGAGATCGACGGCTGCGCCGCGGTGGTCAACCTGGCCGGGCGCAGCGTCAGCTGCCGCTACACCGAGGCGAACCTCCGCGAGATGATGGACTCGCGAGTGGACTCCGCCCGGGCGGTCGGCCAGGCGATCGCCCACGCCACCGCGCCGCCGCGGGTGTGGTTGCAGATGAGCACCGCGACGATCTACGCGCACCGGTTCGAGCAGGCCAACGACGAGGCCACGGGGATCATCGCGGGCGCCGAGCCGGGGGTGCCGGGGTACTGGGCGTTCAGCGCCGAGATCGCCAAGCGGTGGGAACTGGCCCAGGAGCAGGCGCCCACCCCCGGCACCCGCAAGGTCGCCCTGCGGACCGCCATGGTGATGAGCCCGGACCGTGGCAGCGTCTTCGACGTCCTGTCCTGGATGGCCCGGCTGGGCCTCGGCGGCCCGGTGGCGGGCGGGCGGCAGTACGTCTCCTGGATCCACGACCGCGACTTCCTCCGGGCCGTGGAATTCCTCCTCACCCGGGACGACCTGGCGGGCCCGGTCAACCTCACCGCCCCCGGACCGCTCCCGCAGCGCGAGTTCATGCGGACCCTGCGCGGGGCCTGGCGGGTGCCGGTCGGCCTGCCCGCGACGAAGTGGATGGCCGAGGTCGGGGCGTTCGCCCTGCGGTCGGACACCGAACTGCTGCTCAAGAGCCGCCGCGTCGTCCCCGGCCGCCTGCTCGACAGCGGGTTCACCTTCGACTTCCCCCGCTGGGAGGACGCCGCCGCGGACCTGGCGCGGCGGACCCGGGCGCGGCGGACCCGGGCTCGGAGCTGACCCCGCACGTCGCCAGCAACCTCGCGCCGTTCTCCACACTGGTATCCAGATGATGTCTCGCAGTTGCGGCCGCTTCGGTGTTCAGTGTTCGGTCAACACCGAACACTGCGATCGGGCAGGCAGAGCCGGAGTTGTGGCGTCGTATCAGACATGTAGCGGAACGGTAAGCCTCGCGGTTGACCTGCAGAAACGCCGCCGAACTGGGACGACACGGCAGATCGCACCTGCCGATGCCGGTAGGGGGTCTACACACGTCCCGCACTTCACGCCACAGGTGTCCAACCAGGACGAAGGCGCTAGGCTCGCATGGGTTGCCAACCACCCGAAAGTGTGACTCGTATCACGTGCCGCGATCGAACGGTTGTGCGACGATAGACCCGGTTTCATAGATGGCTCCTCAGATGAGGTATGGTTTCTGAAACCTACCCGGCATCTGGAGGCAAGTTGCGCAGCTTGGACCCTGAGCACTGGCAGCAGCGGCTCACGGAACTGGACGTCTCAATCGATCTGTTTGCACAGGCTCTCGACATGGCAGCGGCTGACATCCGCTCCTGCACCGAGTTCGACGCCCCTGCGATGCCTGGTTTCATGTTCTGGAGCCGCACCAACCGTTACCTGGCCGAGGCCAAGGTGCATGAGGGCTGGCGGCGCACGAACCGGGACAGCATCCTTCGGCTGGTCCATCCAAGCTCAAGCCATGCAATTACCGCAATCAGCGCCGCAGGTGGCGTGGGCGACCTAGACAAGGAAGTTCGTTCCAAGAATCCCAAAGGGGAAGCTATGGCACGACTTGTCGAAAAAAATGGTCAGATCCCGTTGATGACCGCCGATCAAGCAATCTTCGGCAAGCAGCTCGATGATATTCCTGTCTGGTTTCTTCTTTACAAGTGGCAGACTGGCACATTGCTTGCCGAACTGTCACTCCCGGTGAAAATGAATGGCAAATACGTCAACGAATGGCAGGAGCGACTCCCGCTTGCACTGCCAGACCTTCAAGATCCTGGTACGGATATCTCTCTTCTCGATGACCCGTTGGACTCCAACGAACCTGATGTGGACGTTGAATTGCTGGAGGGCTAGCACTCCGAGCCCACGAGGAGGTTTTAGTGTTCACGCCGGAGCGACTGGTTTTAGCGCGCAAACGTAGGCGAATGACCCTTGCGGCGCTCTCTAGAGCTTCCGGCGTTTCTCCTCAGAGCATCACTGCATTCGAAAATGGCAGAAAAACGCCCTCCCTAGATACTCTCAACAAGCTTTCGGAAGCGCTAAACTATCCGATTTCATTCTTGGGCGATGTAGCGATTCGAGAAATGCAACTCGAAGCAGTCAGCTTTAGGGCGCCATCCAAAATTAGCGCTTTGGAGAGAGATAGCACCCTGAGTTCTGGGACGATATCAACTACGTTTAATGACTGGATGGAGTCCAAGTTCCGGCTACCTCCCGTCAGCGTTCCAACATATCCGCATCTGCCGCCAGAGGGCGCAGCCGAGCAAGTCAGGGCTTCATGGGGCCTCGGCGAAGCGCCTGCTCCAAACATGGTGCACCTCCTAGAATCCAAGGGTGTGCGCGTGTTCTCTCTTCCGTCGGATTGTCTAGATGTCGATGCATTCTCGACGATACATAATGGAACCTACTACGTGTTTTTGAATACCCGAAAGACAGGAGAACGAGGACGTTTCGATGCCGCACATGAGCTAGGACACCTGATTCTTCATTGTGAGCACCGCGCGCCAATGGGGCGAGAGTCGGAAGCAGAAGCGAACGAATTCGCTTCTGCTTTCCTCATGCCCAGGGCTGGCCTTATAGCACAGCGGCTACATAACGCTTCGGTAGACCGAATCATCTCGGCCAAGCGCAGATGGGGCGTTTCGGCCATGGCTCTTACGTATCGAGCTAGGAGCTTGGAACTACTCTCCGAGTGGCGCTATAATCAAATAGTCAAAGAACTGTCGAGAATGGGCTATCGAAGGTCAGAACCAGGCTCAACCATGGTTCGAGAAAGCAGTAAGTTACTCGCTAAAGTTTTTGACACGTTGCGCGATCAGGGAATTTCGCCTTCAGACATTGCCGGGCAACTGAAGATTCCCGCCGAGGAGCTTAGCGAGTACGTTTTCGGGCTGATTCCAATTGTAATGGATGGTGGAGGAATCAAAACCAGCGCCGATCGCCCAAATCTGAGATTGGTTTCTAAATAAGTACTCGGCGGAACATGTGCTGATCTTTGATCCTACAAGGAGGGAGCTTCCTGCCTCGCCGCCGTCTGGGCGCCTTCGATCAGTTTGGTCATCAAGGTGCAGCCTTCTACGGACACCGGCGGCCGGACGCCGCGTGCTCTGCGCCCTGATGGCCAGACTGATAGCCCGTGTTCTGATGGCGGTGAGGCAGGCAGTCACCGACGAAACCGGCGGCCGACCGCCCTACCCTCCTCGCTGCTGACCTGCCCGCCCGGGGAGGACATTCCCTTGTCGGTGGAGTTGCTCGGCTCATGCGCTGCGGCTTCCTCGGATCGAGTCTCCTAGTTGGCGGCCTGATGCTCATCGTCTGGCACGCCTCGCCGATCGGGGCCCGCGTAGGGTCCGGCCGGAGGCCAGCAGCCCCGCGCGGGTGTGCCGACCAGAGAGAGCGCAGCATGCCAGCGGGCCGCCTTGAACCGGTAAAGAAAGTCCTTACCGGATCACCGAGTGTTTCGGCTCGGGCGAGCACCCGCCCCACCAGAACTGGATCGCCTACTGGTGGCGCAAGACCCGTGAGACGACGGGCTGCCCCGAGATGAACCTTCACGACCTGCGGCACTTCTTCGCGTCCGGGTTGATCGCGGCGGGTTGCGACGTGATGACCGTTCAGCGCGCCCTCGGCCACTCCAGCGCGACCGTTACCCTTAAGGTCTATGCCCACCTGTGGCCGGACGCGGCGGACCGAACCCGGTCGGCATCTGCGGGGCCCATAGCCAGTGTCCGCCAGGCAGTGACGAACGCCTGACGAACACGGCCCGAGAACAGTCCTCTGACCTGCGCAAACTTGCCCAGGTCAGACGTTGAAGCGGAACTCGACCACGTCGCCGTCGGACATGACGTAGTCCTTGCCCTCGATGCGGACCTTGCCCGCCGACTTGGCTGCGGCCATCGAGCCCGCCTCGATCAGGTCCTCGTAGGAGACGACCTCGGCCTTGATGAAGCCGCGTTCGAAGTCGGTGTGGATGACGCCCGCGGCCTGGGGGGCGGTGGCGCCCTGGGGGATGGTCCAGGCGCGGGATTCCTTGGGGCCCGCCGTCAGGTACGTCTGGAGGCCGAGGGTGTGGAAGCCGGCGCGGGCGAGGGCGTTGAGGCCCGGTTCGGTCTGGCCGACGGACTCCAGCAGTTCCCTGGTGGACTCCTCGTCCAGTTCCAGCAGTTCCGACTCGACCTTCGCGTCGAGGAACACCGCGTCGGCGGGGGCGACCATCCTGGCCAGTTCCGCGACCCGGTTGTCGTCGGTGAGGACCGACTCGTCGGCGTTGAAGACGTAGAGGAACGGCTTGGTGGTGAGCAGGGACAGCTCGCGCAGCAGGGTGACGTCCGTGCCCGCGGTGAAGAGGGTCTTGCCGGTGTCGAGGATGTCCTTGGCGGCGACGGCCGCGTCCAGGGTGGGGCGCGCCTCCTTGCGGGTGCGGGCCTCCTTCTCCAGGCGGGGGATGGCCTTCTCCAGGGTCTGGAGGTCGGCGAGGATCAGCTCGGTGTTGATCGTCTCGATGTCCGACAGGGGGTTCACCACCCCGTCGACGTGGACGACGTCGGGGTCGTCGAAGACGCGGATGACCTGGCAGATGGCGTTGGCCTCGCGGATGTTGGCGAGGAACTTGTTTCCCAGGCCCGCCCCCTCCGAGGCGCCCTTGACGATGCCCGCGATGTCGACGAAGGACACGACGGCGGGCACGATCTTCTCGCTGCCGAACACCTCCGCCAGCTTCTCGAGCCTGGGGTCGGGCAGCGGGACGATGCCGACGTTGGGCTCGATGGTGGCGAACGGGTAGTTCGCCGCGAGCACGTCGTTGTTCGTCAGGGCGTTGAACAGCGTGGACTTGCCGACGTTGGGCAGGCCGACGATGCCGAGGGTCAAACTCACGGGTCAGGAGTCTACGGTCCGCCCCGAACGGGCTCGCCCACCCGTCCGGGAAGCCAAATAGTTACCAACACCGTTCCCAGTTTTGGTCACGCATCGTCGCTTGGACTGGGCCGTACATCCGCAGTACAGCACCCATTCGCTTGGTAACAACCGTCTCGCTTGCGACGATGGAGCCACCCTCCGTGCGGAAACGGGTTTGACCACTCGATCGGATTAGCCCAATTGGACGCTAGTCACCGTCGATGCCGCGAACAACACTCCGTGAGCGCCCTGCTGTCGTCCGTACACCCGGTCGTGGGAGACGCGCGCCCAGCTCACCCGCTGAGGAAGAAGGAACGTGGGATGATCCAACCCGAATGGCGACGACGCCGCCGCATCGCCCTCGGCATGGCGTTCAGCACGGCGCTGGCGGGCGTCATGCTCGCCACCGGCCCGAACGCGAGCGCCGCGCCGACCACCCCGGCGCCCTCGGACGAGGGCCAGGGCATCGGCAAGCACGACCAGGAGCTGCTGAACAAGGCCCGCCAGGCGGGCGAGAAGACCGTCAAGGTCCTGATCAGCACCACCGAGGGCGGCTCCGCGGCCAAGGTCGACGAGCTGACCAGGGCGGGCGCCAAGGTCGAGTACCGCAAGGACGACATCGGCTACGTCCGCGCCGAGGTCCCGGTCGACCAGGTCAAGAAGATCGCCAAGCTGCCCGGGGTCAGCGCGCTGGACCTCGACGAGAACGTCCCGCTCCCCGACCCGCAGCCCGCGGGCGCGGTCGACCCGACGCCGCAGCCCGCCCCGGGCCCGGCGACGCCGCGGGTGAACCCGTACATGCCGACCGGTGACACGAACGCCGCGCAGTTCGTCAACGACCACCCCACCTGGGACGGTCGCGGCACGACCGTGGCCATCATCGACTCCGGTGTGGACCTCGCCCACCCGTCGCTGAACACCACCAGCACCGGGCAGCGCAAGATCACCGACTGGGTCACCTACACCGACCCCACGTTCACCGGCGGCGTCAACAACGACGACGACCCGACGTGGCTGCTGATGACCACCAAGACCACCGGTGCCGCCCAGGGCCTGCCCGGTGAGACCGGTGAGCTGCGGATCGGCACGTTCGACGAGCGCGACGCCCGCCTCGGCGGCGAGGTCGGCTCCGACGTCAACCGCGACGGCAACCCGGCCGGGTCGAAGGGCACCTTCGGCGTGCTGTGGAACCCGGCGACGAGCACCGTCTGGGTCGACACGAACCAGAACGGCACCTTCGCCGACGACAAGCCGATGACCGACTACAAGGTCAAGTACGACATCGGCCAGTTCGGCACCGACAACCCGGCCACCGCGGTCAAGGAGTCGATGCCGTTCGTGGTGCAGACCGACCCGGCCAACCAGGCCGTGAACATCGGCATCGTCTCCGGCGCGCACGGCTCGCACGTGGCGGGCATCGTCGCGGGCAACCGGCTCTTCGGCGGCACCGTGAACGGCGCGGCGCCCGGCGCCAACCTGGTCTCGGTGCGCGTCTGCCTGTTCGTCGACGGCTGCACCAACCACGCGCTGCTCGAGGGCATGATCTACGCCGCCTCGGTGGCCAACGTCGACGTCATCAACATGTCGATCGGCGGCCTGCCCGCGCTCAACGACGCCAACAACGCGCGCGCCGAGCTGTACGACCGGCTGATCAACACCTACGACGTGAACATGTTCATCTCCGCGGGCAACTCCGGCGCGGGCTCGAACACCGTCGGCGACCCGTCGGTGGCCACCGACGTCGTCTCCGTGGGCTCCTACATCACCAAGGAGACCTGGCGCAGCAACTACGGCTCGGACCTGGGCGTCTCGGAGAGCCTGCACGGCTTCTCCTCGCGCGGTCCGCGCGAGGACGGCGGGTTCAAGCCGAACGTCGTCGCCCCGGGTTCGGCGATCTCCACCGTGCCGACCTGGCAGCCGGGCCAGCCGGTGGCGGGCACCTACGAGCTGCCGCCGGGCTACGCCCAGTTCAACGGCACCTCGATGGCCTCCCCGCAGGCCGCGGGCGCGGCGACGCTGCTGGTCAGCGCCGCCAAGGCCAAGGGCGTCCCGTCCGGGGCGGCGCAGATCCGCGCCGCGTTCTACTCGACCGCCCGGTTCATCAACGGCCTCGGCGCCTACGAGCAGGGCAACGGCCTGATCGACGTCAAGAAGGCCTGGAACCTGCTCAAGAACAACCCGAGCACGGTCGACATCACCACCTCGGTGCCGGTCAACACCGCGCTGTCGGCCTTCCTCAAGACCCCGGGCGTCGGCGTCGGCATCAACGACCGCGAGGGCGTGAAGCCGGGCGACACCTACACCCGCACCTACACCCTGACCCGCACCAGCGGCCCGGCCTCGCCGGTGACCTACAAGGTCGACTGGGTGGGCAATGACGGCACCTTCAGCTCCGAGAAGAAGGTGACCCTGCCGCTCAACAGCGCGGTCAAGTTCCCGGTGACGGTCAAGGCGGGGACCGCGGGCATCCACTCCGCGATCATGAACCTGGACAGCCCGACGACCGGGGCGATCGACGGCCAGACCCTCAACACCGTCGTGGCTGCCCACGACTTCACCGCGGCCAACGGCTACACCGTGCGCAACGGCGGGCAGATCGGCCGCAACCAGTCGAAGTCGTACTTCTTCCGCGTCCCGACGGGCACCCCGGCGTTCAAGGTCGACCTGCAGGGCGGCGGGACCACCCCGGGCGCGGGCCAGATCCGCTTCCTGCGGTTCCACCCGTACGGCGTCGGCATCGAGTCCAACTCCACGCCGAACTGCTACAACCCGTCGGTCTCCGGCTGCGACGCCGGTGACCCGACCAGCCGCACGGTCAGCAACCCGCAGGCGGGTGTGTGGGAGATCGTGGTGGAGGCCCGCCGCACCTCCGACGCCGCCACCGCGCCGTTCACGCTGACCGCCTCGGTGCTCGGCGCGACCGTGTCCCCGAACCCGGACACGATCGCCTCGGCCACCAAGGGCGCGCCGGTCGCCAGGTCGTACACGCTGAAGAACCTCTTCGGCCCGTTCACCGGCAAGGCGAGCGGCACCAACCTGGGCAGCGCCAAGAAGGGCGTGCTGTCCATCGCGGACGGTGCGAGCCAGCAGTACCAGATCGCGGTGAGCCCGGGCTCCACGTCGCTGCGGGTCAAGATCGGCAACACCTCCGACGCGGGTGCCGACCTCGACCTGGCCCTATACCGCTGCGCGCCGTCGTGCGCGCTGGTGGGCCAGTCGGCCGACGGCGACTCCGAGGAGGAGGTGACCATCGCCAACCCGGCGGCGGGCACCTACGTGGCGCTGGTCGACGGCTACGCGGTGCCCGCGGGCACCACGGACTACGACTACCTCGACGTGTTCACCAACCCGGCCTTCGGGTCGGTGGCGGTCACCGACGCCAACGCCAACCGGGTCGCGGGCGCGTCCTGGACGGTGCCGGGCACGGTGACGGCGAACCTGGCCCCGGCCGCGGGCCGGGTCCTGCTGGGCAACGTCGAGGTGCGCACCGACGCCGGTGTGCTCGTCGGCTCCGGTGACGTGGTCGTGCAAGCGGTTTCGTGACCTGCCGCACCGGGTGAGCACCCGGTGACCGACGGCTGCGGGGACCTGCCCTTCCGGGCAGGTCCCCGCAGCCATTTCCACCAACCCGAGGCACATGTCTCTTTCTCGCCAGACCAGCGGGTCCGCCGCCGGCAGCATGGTCCGGTGTTGATCGACCCGGAGCTGGCCCACCGCGCCGCCGCCGTCCGCGACACGCGGTTCGACGGGCAGCTGATCCTGGCTGTCCGCACGACCGGGGTCTACTGCAGGCCCTCCTGCCCGGCGGCCACCGCCCGGCGGCGCACCGCCGAGTTCTTCCCCACCGCCGCCGCGGCCCAGCAGCAGGGCTACCGCGCCTGCCTGCGCTGCCTGCCCGACGTCGTCCCCGGCTCCCCGGAGTGGAACACCCGCGGCGACCTGGCCGGGCGGGCCATGCGGCTGATCCTCGACGGGGTCATCGAGCGGGAGGGCGTGCCGGGCCTGGCCCGGCGGGTGGGCTACTCCGAGCGGCACCTGACCAGGGTGCTCACCGCGGAGCTGGGCGCGGGCCCGCTGGCGCTGGCCAGGGCGCAGCGCGCGCACCTGGCCCGCCTGCTGATCGAGACGACCGCGCTGACGGTGTCGGACGTGGCGTTCGCCTCCGGGTTCGCCAGCGTCCGCCAGTTCAACGACACGGTCCGCTCCGTGTTCGCCGCCACCCCCTCGGAGCTGCGCACGGCCGCGAGCCGCCGGGTCGGGCGAAGACGCCACCCCGCCACCCCCGGCCGCGTCACCCTCCGCCTCCCCGTGCGGACCCCGTTCGACGCCGCGGGCATCCTGGCGTTCCTCGGCGCCCGCGCCATCCCCGGGGTCGAGAGCGCCTCCCCCGGCCGCTACGCCCGCACCCTGCGCCTGCCGCACGGCCCCGCCACCGCCCACCTGCGCCCCGCGGGCACCCACGTCGAGTGCACCCTCCGCCTGGCCGACCTGCGCGACCTGGGCACCGCCGTGGCCCGCCTCCGCCGCCTCTTCGACCTCGACGCCGACCCCACCGCCATCGACCGGGTGCTGGCGGCGGACCCGGCCCTGGCCCCGTCGGTGGCGGCCATCCCCGGCATCCGCGTCCCCGGCAGCGTGGACGGCACCGAGACGGTGCTGCGCGCCCTGCTGGGCCAGCAGCTCACGGTGTCGGCGGCCCGGGCCGCCGCGCGTCGGTTGAGCGACTCGGTGGGTGAGCCGCTGCCCGCGCAGGACGGGGAGCTGACGACGCTGTTCCCGTCGGCGGCGGCGGTGGCCGAGCGGGGGGCGGAGGTGTTGGCGGGGCCCGCTCGGCGGGTGGACACGATCCGGGCCGTGTGCGCCGCGATCGCTTCCGGGGAGCTGGAGTTGCACGTGGGGGTGGACCCGGAGACGCTGCGGTCCCGGTTGCAGTCCTACCCGGGGATCGGGCCGTCGACTGCCGGGTACGTGGTGATGCGGTTGCTCGGGGAGCCGGACATCCTGCCGCCCAACGACATCGCGGTGCGAACGGGCACGGGTGCCCTTGTGCCCGCACTGGACGATTCCGGGGATCGCGGGCGGTTGTGGAGTCCGTGGCGGTCGTACGCCGGGATGCACCTGTGGCGGGCTTCGGCCCGGTCGGCGCCCGAGCCCTAGCCCGTCACCGATCCGGTAGAGCGCTACCGGCAGTCGGCGGCCGGGTCGATTTCCAGCAGGCGGGCTGTCCGTGCGACCCGCTCCAACAACTGCCGCAACTGCTGCTCTTCTGCGGGGTCCAGGTCTCCCAGCAGTCGTGCCTCGGCCATGCCCAGGCGCGCACGGGCCTCGTCCAGCGCCCGGGTGCCCTTTTCGGTGATGAGCACCCGACGCGCCCGGCGATCGACGGGATCCGGCTGCCGGGTGAGCAGCCCCTCGGCTTCCAGGTCGTCGAGCAGGTACGTCATCACGGTCTTGTTCAGCGCCAACTGCTGGGCGATCGCGAGCTGGGAGCGGGGCGGCCCCGACACGACCGCCATCAGCACCAGGTAACCCCGGGGGCCGCCGGGCAAGGCGGCGACCGAGCCGGTCGCGATCCGGCGGAACGCGCCGGACACCAGCCTGATCGCCCAGCCCAGGTCGCTGTCCAGGCCGATGGACTCGACACCTGGGTCGTCAGCCGGGGGTTCGGGCGCGGGTGCGCTGGACGTCATCACCCGACGATACGTGCACACGAAGATGACCTGCAAGACAGACGACACACTTGACAGATAGTCTTGTCAGCAGACTATCTTGGAGCAGTACCGATTGTCCGGTCCTGTCCTGGGCTCCCGGCAGTCCGACGTCCGAAATCGAGGAATGCATGAACACCGTTCTCTGGGCGATCGCGGGCCTGGTCGCCGCGGGCTTCCTGTTCTCCGGGATGTTCAAGCTCGTGCAGTCGCACGAGGAGTACACCGCTTCGCAGCCCTGGGCCGAGACCGCGCCGCGCTGGGCGCCCAAGGCGATCGGCGCGCTGGAGGTGGTGGGCGCCATCGGCTTGATCCTGCCCGCCGTCGTCGGCGTCGCACCCGTTCTGGTCCCCCTCGCCGCGACCGGGCTGGCGCTGGTGATGGTCGGCGCCGTGGTGCTGCACCTGCGGCGCGGTGAGTTCTCGGCACTGGCGCCGAGCGGGGTGCTGCTTGCCCTGGCCGTGGTGGTGGCGTGGGGCAGGTTCGGGCCGTACGCGTTCTGATCCACGTGCGGCACGTGCTCCCCGCACCGCGCACGCTTCTGTTGCGCGGCAACGAAAGGAATGATCGATGTCCATCGCTCTCGTGACCGGGGCCAACCGCGGCCTCGGCTTGGAAACGGCCAGGCAGCTCGTCGCCGCGGGTTTCGACGTCTACACCGCTGCTCGTGACGGAGGCAAAGCCGCTCGCGCGGCGGAGGAGCTGGGTGCGCGACCGCTCACCCTCGACGTCACCGATGACGACTCGGTGGCGGCGGCGGCCGCGCTCGTCGAACGCGAACACGGCCACCTGGACGTGCTCGTGAACAACGCGGCCGTCCGGTCCGAGCTGAAGCCCGCCGCCGACGTGGGGGCCGCCGAAGCGCTTGCGGTCTTCGACACCAACGTCATCGGCGTGATCCGGGTCATGCACGCGTTCCTGCCCCTGCTCAAGCAGTCCGGGCGCGGCGTGGTCGTCAACGTCGGCAGCGGCACCGGTTCGTTCGGTCGCGTCCACGACCCGGCGCGGGTGGAGTCCCGGCTCGTCGAAATCCCCTACACCGCGTCGAAAGCGGCGCTCGCGATGCTGACCGTCCAGTACGCCAAGGCGCACCCGGGCCTCCGGATCAACGTCGTCGACCCCGGTCGCACCGCGACCGGGATGAACTCGCTCCCCGGTGTGCAGCCCGTCGAGGCCGGTGCCGCCCCGATCGTGCGGGCCGCGAGGTTCACCCCCGAGGACCCCACCGGTGGCTTCTTCGACGCGGCGGGCGCTTCCCCGTGGTGACCCCCGGCTGCGCCGCGACCACAGGTGGTGCCCGCTCGGCCCCGGTTCCGGTGCGATGACCCGAGGTGGGCTCACGGTCCGCACGACGGGGGTCGCACTGGCCGCAGGACGTCAGCCGGTCACCTGGATGGTGGAGCCGGTGCGGGCCTTGGCCACGCGGAGGCGGACGGGGATGCGCTGGCGGAGTTCCTCGACGTGGGAGACCAGGCCGACGACCCGACCGCCGGAGCGGAGGTCGTCGAGGATGGCCATGACGTCGTCGAGGGTGTTGGCGTCGAGGGTGCCGAAGCCCTCGTCGACGAAGAGGGTGTCGAGGAGGGCCCCACCGGATTCGGCGGCGACCACGTCGGCCAGGCCGAGGGCCAGGGCGAGGGAGGCGATGAACGACTCGCCGCCGGAGAGGGTCTTGGCGGGGCGGACTCGGCCGGAGTAGTCGTCGAGCACGTCGAGGCCCAAGCCGCCGCGGGTGCCGTGCCTGCCCGCCGCCGCCGAGTGCCGGAAGGAGTAGCGGCCCTGGCTCATCTCGCGGAGGCGGGCGGAGGCCGACAGGGCCACCTCCTCCAGGCGGGCCGCGAGGACGTAGGAGCGCAGCGACATCTTCGCGGCGTTCTGGCCGCGGCCGTTGACCACGTCGGTCAGGGCGTCCAGTTCGGCGAAGGACGCTTCCACCGGGGCCAGGGCCGTCCACGCCGCGCGCAGGCGCTTGCCCAGGTCGCGGACGTCGACGAAGCGGGCGTGCGCCTGCTGGGCCGACGCGTACGCCTGCTGGGCGTCGGCGCGGGCGACGGTGGCGGCCTCCACCAGTGGGCCCAGGTCGACCGCCGTGTCCGGGAGGACGCCGAACAGGTCCGGGTCCGCCAGGGTGGCCCGGTGCTGCTTCTCCGCGGCGGCCGCGTCGGCGAGCCTGCCCCGGAGCTTGTCGACGACGGTGTCCTCGCGGGCCGCGCCCAGCGCCTCGGCCGGTGAACCGAACCCGGCGAGGGCGACCGCGTCCCGCACCGCGCGCTCCTGCTCGACCACCCGCTCCCGGGCCGCCGCCAGCGCGGCGCACGCGTCCGCCAGTCGGTCCACCAGCGCGACCCGGCGCTGCACGTCGGCCACCCGGTCGGCGACGGTGGCGAACGACCCGCGCGCCTGCTCCACGGTGGACCGGCGTTGCGCGATCACCGCCACCAGTTGCACCCGGGTGGACCCCAGCGACGCCAGGGTGCGGTCCAGTTCGTCGCGCCGCGCCCGCAGACCCTCCGCGTCCTGCTCGACGCCCTGGAGTTCCTTCTCCAGCACCTCGAACCGGGCCGCGGACTCGCGGGCCGCCTCGAACCGGGTGCCGACCGCGGCCGACTCGGCGTCGAGGTCGACCCCCGCCCACGGGGTGAGCCGCGCCAGCAGGGCGTCGACCGCCGCCTGGGCCGCGACGACCCGTTCCCGCCCGCGTTCCCTGGCCCGCAGCGCCTCCTGCTCGACCTCCTGCGCGGCCCGCTCGTCGGCGGCGGTGGCCACGACGTCCGACGGGTGCGCGGGCACCGGGTGCGCGTCGGACCCGCAGACCGGGCACGCCTGCCCGTCGGCCAGCCCGGCGGCCAGTTCCGCCGCCATCCCGTCCAACCGCGCCTGCCGCAGCACCTGCACCCGCTCGCGGGCGTCCTGGTGGGCGTCGACGGCGTCGCGGTCGTGCTCCCGGGCGTCCTCCAGGGCCGCGCGGGCGCGCGGCAGCCCGTCCCGGTCGCGCGCGGCGGCGGCCAGTTCGTCGCGCCGCGCCCGCAGCCCGTCCACCGCGGCCCTGGCCGCGGTCGCCTCCGCCAACGCCTCCCGCGCCGCCGCGATCCGCTCGGGGAACCCGGCGAGCCGCGAGTCCACGCGGACCCGTTCGTCCTCCGCCGCCTCGACCTGCTTCAGCAGCGCGGACAGCCGTTCCTCGTCCTGCTCCTGCCGGTCCGCCTCGGCGACCAATCCGCCCAGCGCCCCGGCTTCCTCGCGCAGCCCACCGGCCAGCGCCCGCAGTTCCGCGACGTCCGACGACACCGAGAGCCCGTGCCGCGCCGCCTCGTCCGCGCACTCCTCGACAGCGGCCTCCGCGGCCTCGACGGCCCGCCGGACCCGCCGCGACTGCTCCTCCGCGGCCACCACCGGCTGTGCCCGCCTGGCGTCGTCCAGCTCCGCGCGCCACGCCGCCCTGGCCCCGGCCTGCGCGGCCAGCTCCGCCAGCTCGTCGGTGGCCCGGCGGACCCGCCGCACCTTCTCCTCCAGCGACTTCCCCCGGGCCAGCGCCTCCTCGGCCGCGGCCCGCACGGCGGCGGTCTGCTCCACCGCCGCCGAGGTCTCCCGGTCCAGGACCGCCGCGGCCGAGACGACCCCGTCCAGCCACTCGACGCCCGGCTCCTCCGGCGGTTCGCCCCCGGCGGCCTGCGCGAAGCGGGCCAGCAGCTCACCGGCGCCGACCCTGGCCTGGTCCAGCTCGCGGCGCCGCTCCTGGCGGCGGTCGCGGAACCAGCGCTCGACGCGCTCGAAGTTCTGCGTGCCGAACAGCTTCTCCAGCAGCGTCTCGCGCTCGTCGGTGCTCGACCGCAGGAACCGGGCGAAGTCGCCCTGCGGCAGCAGGACCACCTGGAAGAACTGGTCCTTGGTCATGCCCAGGAGCCGCTCCACGGTGTCGGCGACCTCGTCGATGCGGGTGATGCCGTCCGGGGCGTGCCCGGCGGGGGCGGCGCCGACCCAGCTCAGCGACACCTTGGCGTTCTGCGTGGTGACGCCCGCGCCGCGTTTCTTGGGGCGCTCGTACTCCGGGGAGCGCACGATCCGCAGCCGGTGCGACTGCACGGTGAGGTCGAGGGCGACCTGGGTGTGCAGGTCGGCGTGGGCGTAGTCGCAGCGCAGCCGCTTGGTCTCGCCGCGCATCCCGGGCACCGAGCCGAACAGCGCGAACGCCACCGCGTCGAGCAGCGTGGTCTTGCCCGCGCCGGTGTCGCCGTGCAGCAGGAACAGGCCCTCGGCGCCGAGCGCGTCGAAGTCGACCTCCTCGGTGCCCGCGTACGGGCCGAACGCCGACAGCTCCAACCGGTGCAGCCTCACTGGCGACCCTCCGCGGCCACGGCGGCCAGCGCCTCGCGCAACAACGCCTCCTCGGTCTCGGTCGGTTCGCTGCCACGCACATCGGTGACGAAGCAGCAGGCGACCTCCTCGTCCGGCTTGCCGCGCACGGCCTCGCGGTAGCGCAGCTCCGCCGTCCCGCCCTCCGGGTTCCACTCCAGGTGCGCCGCGTGCGGGAACCGCTCCCGCAACCGGCGCATGGCGTCCAGCGGCCGGACCCGGTCGGTCAGCTCCACGCTGAGGAACTTGTCCACCAGCGGCTCGTGCACCGGGTCCACCAGCAGGTCCTCCAGTTCCCCGCGCACCGAGGCCAGCTCGCGCGGCACCGGCAGCTCGCGCCGCTGCACGCCGAGCAGCCCGCCCGCGTCGAACTCCACCAGCCACACCGACTTGCGCTGCCGGGCCTCGGAGAACGAGTACGCCAGCGGGCTGCCCGAGTAGCGCATGTTCTCCGCGAGCACCTGCGGGCCGTGCAGGTGCCCGAGCGCCACGTAGTCCACGCCGTCGAAGGTCGAGGCGGGCACGTGCGGCACCCCGCCGACGGCGATGGTCCGCTCGGAGTCGCTGACCTCGCCCCCGGTCACGAAGGCGTGCGCCAGGACCACCGACCGCGTGCCCTCCGGCCGCCCGGCCAAGTCGTCGCGCACCCGGCGCATCGCCTCGCCGAGCACGCCGCTGTGCCCGCGCAGCTCCGGCCTGCCCAGGGCGTGCCGGGCGGGTTCGGGTTCGAGGTAGGGGATGCCGTAGAGGGCGACCGGGCCGTGCGCGTCGGCCAGCAGCACCGGCCGGTGCAGGTCGGCGGCGGTGGTGCGCAGGTGCAGCCCGCCCGCCTCGGCGAACCCGGCGAACGCGCCCAGCCGCGCGGCCGAGTCGTGGTTGCCCGGGGTGACCACGATCCGCGCGCCCGCCTCGGCGAGCCTGCCCAGCACCCGCGTGCAGGTGGCCACCGCCTCGGCGGAGGGCACCGCGCGGTCGTAGAGGTCGCCGGACACCACGACCACGTCGACGCGCTCGTCGGTGACCAGGTCGGCGAGGCCGCCGAGCACGGTCTCCTGTTCGGCGAGCAGGTCGCGGCCGTGGAACGTGCGCCCGACGTGCCAGTCGGACGTGTGCAGCACGCGCATGACCGACCACAGTAGGACGTCGGCGCTCCCGGCCGGGGCAGACACGCCGACCGAACGCGCGTTCGACCCGCACCCCACCGCGGCGGGCGGTGCCCGCGCCCGCCCGCGAGGCCCGGGTGGTGGCGGGGGTGCGCAGGGCGCGGGGCGGATCGAATTCCGGTACACCCGTTCGGGGTGGTCCGCGCCGTCGCAGGTCACCGGGTGTCAGTCGTCCGCGGACCCGTCCACCTCGAACAGCCCGTTGGGCTCGTCCACCCGGCGGATGGCGGGCAGCGGCGTCGGGCTGCCCGCCGCGTCGGTCAGCGGCGCCACCGCGCCCCGGAACTGCTCCAGGGCGTCCAGCTCCCGCCGCCGGGCGGAGATGAACCGCTGCAGGTGCGTGCTCGACAGGTTCACCGCGTCCAGCGCGCCCGCGGCGGCCCGGTGCGCCGCGGCCGACTGCGCGCGGACGGCGGCGACGTCGGCGGCGATCGTGCGCTCGGTCGCGGCGAACAGCGCGGCGGAGGCGATGACGGCGAACCCGGTGGGCCCGCACAGGAACACGCGCCGGTCCATCAGCCAGCGCAGCAGCTCCGGGTCGGCGTCCAGGGCGGCCACGACGGCGGCGTCGGACGGGACGAACATGATCGTCCCGTAGATGGCGTCCGCCCAGCGCTGGTAGCCCTTGCCCGCCAGGTCGACCGCCCGGGAGCGGATGTTGCGCACGTGCACCCGCAGCGCGTCCAGCCGCTCCTCGGCGTCGTCGGTCTCCACCGCCTCGACCCAGGTGGCCATGCTCATCTTCGCGTCGACCGGGACGCGGCGGCCGTCGCCGACGAGCAGCAGCAGGTCCGGCCGGGCCGCGCCGCCGCCCGCCACGTCGGTCTGCACCGAGAAGTGCAGCCCCTCGCGCATCCCCAGCGCCCGCGCGGTCTCCACCAGCACCTGCTCGCCCAGCTCACCGCGGCCGCTGATGGAGGCGAACGCGACCTCGTAGCGGCGCAGCGCGCCCTGGTGGGCGTCGGAGCGGGCCCGCTCGGCGGCCACCTCGGCGCGGAAGGCGTCCGCCCGGCGGTTGCTGTCGTCGTACAGGCGCCGGAACACCACGAGGGCGGCGGCCAGCAGCAGCGCCAGCACAGCGGTCAGGGTGCCGAACACGGCGGTCACAGTCGGTCTCCTCGGGAGGTCGGCGGAACGATCATTAGCCCACACCCGCGGCTCCCCGACCGGGAGCGACCCGGGCACCCATCGGGTCGGACGACTGGTCATTCCAGGCGCCGAACGGTCCACGACGCGGGCGAATGGCCGAACCGAACCCCGGAAACGGACACGGATCCGCCCGAACTTGTGACCCGGACCACCGAATCGGGTGGGTCGGGCGCCGCGTTCGCCCCGATCTTCGCGGTCTCCTTACCCCGACGGACTAACGTGTACCGGCGTGACCGCGACTCGCGATCGCCAAAGCGATCTGGACGATGACCGCGCCGGGCCCGCGTGGGACGAGCGCCCCCTGTTCGGCGCCTCCCGGGGCCTGCCGTGGTGGGGCGCGGTGCTGCTGGCGCTCGTCCTGTCCGCGGTCGCGGCCGTGGTCGACATGCAGCGGCAGGGGACCCTCGGCGGCATCTACCAGGGCGCGTTCGTCCTGGGCTGCGTCGCCGCGGTGTGCCTGGTGCGCAGGCGCAACCTGTTCGGCCCGATGGTGCAGCCGCCACTGGTGTTCGCGGCGACCGCGGCGGGCGCGCTGATCGCGCTGAGCCCGGACGAGGGGAGCGGCCGCAAGCAGTTGCTCATCTCGGTGGCGTTCCCGCTGACCAGCAACTTCCCCACCATGGCCATCACCACGGCGATCTGCGTGGCGATCGGGGTGGCCCGGTTGTTCCTGCAGCGCGACCCCGCCGGGGAGACCGGGGACCGGGGCACAGGCGACGCGCCGCCGCGCGAGCGCAAGCCGCGCCGGGAGCCCCGCGAGCCCCGGGAGCGCCGCCCCCGCCCGGCGCGCGAGGAGGCCAAGCGCGAGCCGCGCCCCGGCCGCG